>JAHWJF010000431.1 GCA_019348515.1 Chloroflexota bacterium
GGGCAGGCTGAAGTTCCGGGGGCGGACGCCGGTGCTCTATTTGATCCTGTCGATGACGATGTTCCCGCAGATCGCCATCCTCGGTTCCCTGTACCAGATGATCAACGCCCTGCAACTGTACGATCGCCTGCTAGCCCTGATCATTGCCTACCTCACGTTTACTCTCCCCTTTACCGTGTGGGTGCTCACCAATTTCTTCAAGGCAATGCCTGCCGAACTAGAGGAAGCGGCGCTGGTCGATGGGGCAACACCGTTCCAGGCATTTACTCGCATCCTCCTGCCGCTAGCGGCACCCGGGTTGGTAACCACGGGTCTTCTAGCGTTCATCGCGGCCTGGAACGAATACCTCTACGCCCTGACCTTTACCCAGACCCGTGCACGTACGGTGCAACCGGCAATCGCCAGCTTTAGCGGTAACACGCAGTTCGAGCTACCCTGGGGCAACATCCTGGCCGCTTCGGTGCTAGTCACCCTTCCGTTGGTCGTGTTGGTGCTCATCTTCCAGCGTAAGATTCTTGCGGGGCTGACAGCCGGCGCCGTCAAAGGCTAGGGCGGGGTGATGGGTCATTACTCGCTTCGCTCGTGGTGGCAGGGTGGTGGGGTCGCAGGGGAGCGTTCTCCCTGCCACCCTCGTCGCACCCATTACCCCACAAGATTCTTCGGCACGAACAAGCTCCGACACGCTTGATTGGCGAGTGCGACATGGCGAGTGCCGCCATCCAGGCAGATGGCGGCGTGCCCCGGCAACAGAGCGTCAAACTCGAGCTCAGCCAGCTTGGCGATACTCTCCGCGGTTTTCTGGATCGAGCAATCGTGGATGTTCTGGAGCACGACCCGGCCGCCGCTGAAGACCGCGTCGCCCGCGAAGAGGTAGCTGCGCTCCCGCCCTCTCATGAGAAGTGACACGTGGCCATCGCAGTGCCCGGGCGTCTCGAATACTTCGAGCTCAAGACGGCCGACATGGATACGATCCCCTTCCCGAACCTCCTGCGAGACCTCGACTGGCTCAAAGTGATAGTCCGCCGCGTAGAACCCCGCCGCCTTGGCGACGTCCAGCGCCACCGCTCGCTCGTCACCTGTCCTCAGTGCGTCCGCGGCATCCGCTGGCGCGACCACGTCGACGCCAAGCCGCTCTCGAAACTCCGCCGCGCCGCCGGCATGGTCCACGTGGTAATGCGTCACGATAACCTGCGCGATCTTCTCGGGATTGAGGCCCTCCGCGAGGACGTTGGCCAGAATCCGCTCCAGCGAGTTTCCGGAGGCCATACCGCAGTCAATCAACGCCAACTCATCACCCCCGTCCACGAGGTAAATGTGACAGTCGGGATCATCGGAAAGACCGAAGGCGTTCGCGACTCCGCCCCCTACAAGGTACACCTCGTCTGTTATTCGCACGCTCCCACCTGCCTCCGCTTGCTGATACCGGCGCGTTGACAGCGCCACCCGATCCTCCGTACGATGCTGATCATCGTACGTCAGATTGGAGGAGGGAATATGTCCGCCAGGGAGACCCAGGCCGGTGAGGAATGGCGCGGCAAAGTTGGCAAGCTGAGCGAGGAAGAGTTGGACGAATTCCTCGCGGCGGGAAATGTCGCCCGGCTCGGCTGTCTCGATCCAACGGGCTGGCCGTACGTCGTCCCCACCTGGTACCAGTGGGCGGATGGGGGGTTCTACATCATTCCCCGTGCTCGGTCAGCCTGGGCCAGGTACATGGCGGATGATGGCCGGGTCTCGATCTCAATTGACTCCTCCGATCCCCCGTACATCAAGGTGCAGACGCAAGGTGAAGCCCAGGTCGTCGAGGAGCCGAACGTCGGCGGCCGTTGGGTCGAGATTGCGAATGAGATGTCCCTTCGCTACCTGGGCGAGCACGGACCGAAATACCTGGTGCCAACGCTCAACGAACCCCGCTGGCTCTTTTTCGTGAAGCCGAAGAAGCTCTCCTCCTGGCAGGGGACCGATTGGGCGCGGCGTTACAAGCACAGCGAATGGGGAACGTAGTCGAGACCCCAATGCCGCGTCCCGAAGCCGTCGAACTACCTCTTCCCTGGGGACCGGTCATCCGAGGCTTCCACTGGGGCGGTGGTCCGGATACGGTGTTCCTGCTCCATGAGCCGGGGTCCGACGTCGATGCCTGGGGCACGCTGCCGGTCACGTTAGCGCGTGAGCTCCAGGTCGAAACGGTCGCCCTCGATCTCCCCGGTCACGGGCTTTCGGATGACCCCTGGGAACCAGCACGGCTATCCGATCTTATGCAAAGCCTGCTCCAGATCACTCCGAGATCCAACCGCCGGTTCGTCATCGCCGCAGGTATCGCCGCTACCTCCGCCCTGGCCCTTGCATCCGAGCTCCGGCTCTCTGGCTTGATCAGCCTCACTCCAGGAGCCTCGGGCGTCGGCTGGGATCCTATTCGATCACCGACGGTTCCCAAGCTCTTTGTTGCCGGGTCGACGGCGGGAAACGATCTCGAAACGGCGCGGCGGCTCTCCACCATTTGCGGCGGCTGGAACCTCGTGACCGCGCTCCCTGTCGCCGCGCGTGGAACCGCGCTCCTAGCGTCGACATGGGGTGGACACCTCGCGGAGGAGATCGTTGCATTCCTGCGAGACTGTCGGCGGCCGGCCCAGTGGAGCAACCGCGTCGCCCCGACAATGCCATGAGAAACGGCACTTCTCGTTAGGAATCCTCCGCTGGGGAAACGTTGCTTGACTCGGCCGCCAGGACATCGCCTTCATTCGGCCGGCCTGGCCGCCGCTCAACGTCCGCCCCGACGGTTTCGCCCACAACGGAGATGTTCGGCCCCTGCGGCAACGATGCCCGAGCGTGGCCCGGAAGCGCCTGGACGCTCTCCCCCGTTGGCAGTCTTGGCTCGCCGCCAATGCGGTGGCGCAAGGCGAGCATGTCGTTGTCCACGGCCGTTAGTTGCGCGCGCATCAGCCCAAGGTGCTCGTGTTGGGATCGCACGAATCGCGTGTAGGGTGAGATGGCCTCCCGCACACGATCCATTGATCGCGCCAGCTCGTGCTCGAACTGCTCGCGCATGACTTCGATGAGCCGCTGCTCGAGCTCCTCGGCCTTGGCATGGAAATCGCGCTTGGCCTGACGGCGCTTGTTCGGAAGCACGAAGAGTCCGAGACCGGCCAGGAGACTTGCCGCGAGGATACCCGTCACGTCGACGGCAATCGTGCTTGCAGCCGCTACTACAAGCGCTCCCAAGCCAACTGCTCCGGCCTCGGCGACGGCGACCGTGGCAACAGCGTTCCGTACGGACTCGGCAAGCTCGTTCGCCTCCGCATCGAGGTCGTAGCGGTCGACCTCTTCCTGGGTGCGCCGAGCCACGGATTCGAGGAGGGCGCGACGATCGTAGCGGAATTGGCCGCCAACCTCACCGATGAGCCCTTCCTCGTACTGGGTCAGACGACGCCGGTCAATGTAATCGGTGACACTCTTCCAGATCTTCAGATCCTGGTCGACCATCCAGTCGATCAACTCGTCGACAACGGTGTCGATCTGCTGTTCGGTGCCGGCCACGACCTGGCGCTCGAACTCGCCGCGGATCTTGTCTTTGTTCAGCAGGTCGAAGACGCGCCCGAGCCGGATCGTCTCCTCGAACAAGGCGTCACCCCGTTGCAT
>JAHWJF010000432.1 GCA_019348515.1 Chloroflexota bacterium
CGTTGACGTCCCACCGAGTGGTGTAGAAGCCGGGAGCATCCACCACTGAGGTGGGGCCACCGGGAGATCTTCGGCTGACCGTCGGACCAGACCCGCAAAGGTTCCACTGCTCGCATCATAGGCAAAGAAAAGGCCGTTCCGATCTAGCACGGCGCGCTCAAGGTCGCGTGCAGCTGCCACTCGTGTGCGGAGTGGGAGCGGATTAAACAGCGAACGCGATGCGGGCGCCAACAACTCCCGTGCCAGTTCTCCAACATCAGCGATCCAGCTTGCGCCATGATGCCGCCGACGTCCGCCAAATGCGGGTGCTCACTTTTAGGTTATTTAGCTCCACCACACCTCGACGTACCCCGGTGACTCCACTTTAGCCGGCAATGCCCGACGTCTCCGTCAGCCTCTATGGACAGCGTCATGGCCCTCGCCGGCGGCGAGAAGGACACGCTGCCGTCGGGAATGGTCACTCTCGCAGGGCACGATCTGAAAGGAGCCGTCACTCTCGGTCCAACCGTCCCCGATCTCCTCGGAGCGGTGCACGTCCTGAGCTGTCGCGAGGACTCGTGCGCCGGCAACAGGATGGCGCGTGTTCGCCGGCCACGACTAGCCCGCGGAGCATCGGGACAGCCAATTCTTGCGGCACCTCTTCACCTTCGAGCTTCGCCCCCGCTGCCAGGCGATTGGACTGGCAGGCACGACCGCTCGTTTGCTTCGTCCTATCTGCGACTGGTCACGGTTCGGCTGACGCACTAATCAGGGAGATGGGTCTTCTTAGCAGAGTGGGATCGCCGATGACGCCACGTGGGTGGTGTTGGCGCAGCGAGCGCGACGCCGGTTCCGAACGTTCGAGACTATCCGAACGTTTACTTGTTGACAATGCATCTTTACATGGATAGGTTCTAGCCTGCATGCGGGTCCTGTATAGCCTGCTTCGTCAATAGAAAGGCATGCTTATGCCTCCTGAACGGTCCGCCAAACGTGGCACACACCTACGACCGTTGAAGGAAAAGAGGGGGGCGAAGGGCAGGGCGTCCGGCGGCGACAGTTTAGTAAGCCCGCCGCTGAGAGCGACGAAGTCAACGCTGAGCAAGCTGATGACGCAGGCACCAACGTTCACGAACGACGACGGTGTGATCACGCCTCGAGGAGGCACGGGCAACAAGACCGAGACCGCGAACTCACTTGCGAAGGGTGGTCTGCGACGAGCGGCTTCCAAGGTGAGGCTCTCGAAGCTCGTCAAGGCGAACTGGATCGGGGTTGACGCCTCCTACAACGAGGAGCAACTGTCGTCACCTTCTCCGAACCCTCCCCCCTCCATCGAGCTTACCGACACAGCGAACAAGACCTCGATCCGCTTGCGGGGGAACGGAGATCTCTTCACGTACCTCGGTCAACACGAGAAGTCAGCGGGGCTCTGGATTGGTGTCAGCGACAAGCTGCCCGGGCGTATCGTCGTGCGTGCTGGCGATGCCCAGGGTCGAGTCATCATCGATGCGGCCGACAGCTCGATTTCACTGCGCGCTGCCGATGGGAGCGTCAGATCTCAAATTGCTTCGACGGCGGATGGATGCCGGCTCCAGATGTTCGACGGAGGTGGAAACCCGTTTGCCTACATCGGGGACCTCGGTGGGTTTGGAGGGATCGCACTTGGTGGGGACCGCGGTTTTCCGGGTCGCATAGAGCTATTGGACCAGTCCGAGCAAAGGATTTTGTTGGATGCCGCGAGCGGAGAAATTGCCCTGTTCAAGGACTCCCAGCAGAGGATCGTCCTTGACGCTGCCACGGGAGACATCACTCTTATGAACGCAGACTGCGCTGAGGAGTTCGATCTCATGGATCATGACGTGGTGCCGGGCACCGTCCTTGTTCTCGATGACGAGCCCGGCCGTTTGCGAACATCTGACACGGCGTACGACACAAGGGTTGCGGGCGTTGTCTCCGGCGCGGGCGAGTACAAGCCTGGGATAGTCCTCGATCGGCGAGCTGGCGTCGAAGGGCGTCGGCCCGTTGCCCTGATGGGGAAGGTGTTCTGTCAGGTTGAAGCGGAGTCGGCAGCCGTTCGCCCCGGGACGCTGCTCACCACGTCCTCGCGTCCAGGGTTCGCCATGGCTGCCACGGACCGCGGGCGCGCGTTTGGCGCAGTCCTCGGCAAGGCGCTGACCGGCCTCGAAAGCGGCTGTGATCTCGTGCCCGTTCTTGTCGCGCTCCAGTAGACGAGATGCTTTCGCTTCGCGACACCGCATTCGCGGTGGACAAAGTTGAGGGGGGCAGCTGGAGCGTGCGTGCGTGCATTTCGACACCGATGTCGCCGGCCCTGTCGTCGGGTCCCACATCGGTCCGGAAGCTAACCTCGCGTTTCAGCGCCTCGGGCCGAGCGCTACGCTCGTTGGCGGAGGGCAACGCCAACGCCTGGGACCACATGAACCGGGCGAGGATTATCGACGAGGTCCGCGATCGGCTCCGCGATCCGATGATCATCCACCAGAGCCCAACCGGGCTGTGCGGCCCACTATCGATCGTGATGGAGTTCGCACGCAGGAAGCCAGCGCGATACGTCTCGGCTGTGAAGGAACTACTGGAGACTGGAAAACTGACCTGCGCAACCGGCCGCGTTATCCGCGCCGAGGAGGAGCTGCGCCAAGCGCCGGTTATCGCTGGCAAGATCGGTCAAGTGGATTGGCTGCTGGCTGCCACCATGAGGGACGATGCGAACGTCTGGGAAGATGTCGATGACGACGCTAACGGCCTCGAGTCCATAACTCTTTGGGGAGCGCAACGCGGCTGGACCAGAGATCTTCTGGATCTTCCGACCGGCGCCTGGGAGACCTGCTTCTTCGAGGGCGACGTCGGCTGCATGAGAATGGCGCAGGAGGCCGTCAAGGCAAGGGGAACAGCATTCTTTCTAATTGATGCAAACTTGATCAAGAAGGACCACGTCGGACCTACTGGCGGCGTGGTAGTCGATGTCATCGGTCTCACAACACCCGGTCCCCAGGAGAACGTATCATGGCAGACGTCGCGGCACAAGGCGCGCGAGGAGCCCGGCGAGTTCAGCGAAATGGTGCCGAGCAAGGCCGACAATTTTCCGCCGGACCACTGGGTCGTCTACCTCGGCGGTCTCAGGCTGGGATCCGACCCGGATGACGACGACTTGGTAAACATCCGACTCTGGTCATGGGGCGGCGAATACAAGGTGAGCGGAACCATCGATGCCTTCACGGAGTACCTGTACGGCGTCGTCACCGGTGAATCCTGAAGCGGCGCTGAAAGGACTGGGATGGGTCAGTGGTGCCGGCGTAGCGGCGGCGCGGAGCGCACGGCTTCGGCACGTACCTCGCGCCAGATAATCGCCGTACAAGTTCTCCCGGTACCTTTCCCGTTTGCCGCGCGGTGATCCGATCGGAACGGTCATCTTGAGCGCGGGTGCGCAACATCTTCGGCGACATCGGCCGTGCCCGGAACGACGGCGATGTGCCGTGCTTCTCCGCCCGAATGTCGGCAAGGTGTTCTGGCGCAGTGGGGTGGCGTTTCGGAGGGGCGGCGAAGGCCGCCGAGTGGACCACAGGTACAGCGCGCGACTGGGCCGATGTGGAGCGGGTTGGCTGAACGGGCAGCTCGTCGCCGAGGCCGCCGA
>JAHWJF010000001.1:0-2591 GCA_019348515.1 Chloroflexota bacterium
GAACGCCATCCCGCAGTTCACGACCGAGACCGACGGTCAAGCCATCGATTTCCTCCACGTCCGCTCACCAGAGCCTAAGGCCCTTCCGCTGATCATCAGCCATGGCTATCCCAGTTCACTCGCGGAATTCATCGAGATCATCGGGCCATTGACGGACCCCCAGGCCCACGGCGGCGACCCGGCCGACGCCTTCCACGTCGTGGCGCCGTCGATTCCCGGATTCGGATTTTCCGTTCCCGTGCGCGAGACGGGCTGGGACATGCCGCGCATCACGAGAGCCTTCGCCGAGCTGATGCGTCATCTCGGGTATGAGCGCTACGGCGCCCAAGGTGGTGATATCGGGGCTGGCATTACCGGAATGCTCGCCAGCACTCAACCGGACCATGTCGTCGGCGCACACACGATCACCGACCTGACGGCGTTCATCCTCCTCGGCGAGGAAATCCCGATCGACAACTCCGGTCTCTCCGCTGCCGAGGAGGAGCATGTGACGCGCCTGCGGCATCGATTTCAGCCCGATGCCAAGGGCTACCTGCAGCTCCAATCCACTCGACCGCAGACGCTGGCGTACGCGTTGCACGATTCGCCGGTGGCACAGCTCGCCTGGATCGTGGAAAAGTTCAAGGAGTGGACGAACCCGGCCGCCGATCTGCCTGAAGACGCCGTCGACCGAGATCAGCTCCTCACCAATGTAAGCATCTACTGGTTCACCGGCACCCGTGCGACCGCGGCAAACTTCCTGTACGAGTCCTACCACTCTGAGGAGGGATGGGTGCCGCCATCCGATGTCCCGCAAGGAATGGCCGTGTTCAACAGCGACCCTATCCTGCGTCGCCTGCTCGACCCTGGGCACGAAATCACGCATTGGTCCGAATTCGAGCGAGGCGGGCACTTCCCGGCAATGGAAGAGCCCGATTTGCTGGTCGGCGATATCCGCGCGTTCTTCCGCGGTCTCCGTTAAAACGCAAAGCTGAGCACGAATCGGGTGGAATGTCCTCGTCGGGGCGTCGATGCTCCAGCGAGGGCTCGGCCGTGATCTTGGCGCGTGCGTGATCCCTTCGGCAACCTCTGGGGGATCCAGACACGCAGCGAGGATGCCAGTCTCGAAGAGATGGAGCGACGCGCTGCCGAAAAGCAGTGGATCGATGCCATAGACTACATTCAGGCCGCTCAATTCTTTCCATCCGCCAGTGGCGACGCGAGCTAGCGGCCGACGTTTGGCGATCGCGGGAAAGGGTCCGGATGACGCGATCGGCCGCGACGCCATCGCTCATGCCAGGTTACACAGCATCGGGCGGGGTGCTGAGCCAGCGCGCCCTCAACCGTGCGTTGCTTGCGAGGCAGCTCCTGCTGCGCCGCGAACAGCGGTCCGCGGCGGAGACGATCGAGCATCTGGTGGGCATGCAGGCGCAGGTACCCGGCAATCGCTATGTCGCTCTGTGGTCGCGCCTGGAGGGTTTCCAGCCGGATGAGCTGTCTCAGTTAATCGCAGGACGGCAGGCGGTGCGCACGTCGCTCATGAGGGCTACGATCCATCTGGTCACCGCGCGCGACTGCCTGGCGCTGCGCCCCGTGATGCAGTCTGTCCTGGAGCGGACTTTCGCCAGCTCGGCCTTCGCCAGGAATATCGCGGGGGTGGACCTCGATGCGCTCCTCACCGCCGGGCGGGAGCTGCTCGAGGAACAACCGCGCACTCGTGCCGAGCTCAGACCGCTTCTGGCTCAACGGTGGCCCGGCTACGACGACGACTCCCTTGCCGCCGCTATCGGCTTCTTGCTCCCCGTCGTACATGTGACACCCCGATGGCTGTGGGGCAAGAGCGGTGCGGCCAGATTGACCACGGTCGAGGCGTGGCTCGGACGGCCCCTCGATCCCGACCCCAATCCAGATACCACGATCCTGCGGTATCTGGCCGCATTCGGTCCGGCGACGGTGGCGGATATCCGCATCTGGTCGCGTCTGTCCGGGATGCGCGAGGTCATCGAGCGCCTGCGCCCGCGCTTGGTGACATTTCGTGACGAAGGCGGACGCGAGCTCTACGACGTACCGGAGGCACCACGGCCCGACCCGGAAACCCCGGCTCCGCCTCGCTTCCTGCCCGAATACGACAATATCTTGCTGTCTCACGACGATCGGGGGCGCATCATCCATGGCGACCGGGGACTGCCAATGCCCGCAGGTCGCGGCGGAGAGCTTGGGGCCGTGCTTGTCGAAGGCTTTCTCGGCGGGATGTGGCGAGTGACCCGCCAGCGTGGGAACGCCACGCTGTTGGTCGAAACCGATGGTTCCTGGATGAAAGCGGACCGAACGGCGGTTGCCGACGAAGGCGCCCGGCTTCTGGACTTTCTTGCCGCCGATGCTCATGACCGTGACGTGCAGCTGAGAGAACGCTGCTGACTCGTGCGGAGCGCCGTCTATTCACGCTCGTGGTCGTTTCGGCATGACTTTTGCTCGTAACCTCAGCGCATGGACGGAGCGACGCTATCGAGTCGGCGATGAGGAGAGGGTAAAGAGGATGAGAACGGAAACTGTCGGCCTGGAGCAAAAGATCTCGAATAGCATGCCCTGGCTGGACGGCGTTGCCGCGACGA
>JAHWJF010000001.1:2691-28351 GCA_019348515.1 Chloroflexota bacterium
CTGGAGCAAAAGATCTCGAATAGCATGCCCTGGCTGGACGGCGTTGCCGCGACGATGGAGCAGGCGTTCGAGCCGCTCCTCGGCCAGGAAGCGCCGCGCGGGCCGCGCGACTTCCTCTACGGCACCTGGCTCGGCCACTCGCTGCACGCGGCGGTCATCCCCGTGCCGGTCGGAGCCTGGTCGGCGACGATGCTCTTCGACCTGATGGGCGAGGAACGGGCGGCGGATCTGACCCTGGGACTCGGTCTCGTGGGTGCGGTCGGGGCAGCGGTGACTGGCGCCGCACAGTGGCAGGATACGACGAATCAGGAAGCGCCACGTCGTCTCGGCGCTCTCCATGCTCTCCTGAACGTCGCCGCCACCGGTCTCATGGCCGGCTCGTGGTTGATGCGCCGGCAAGGGCAACGCACGTCCGGGGTTGCCCTCTCCTCTCTTGGGCTCGGCGTCAACCTCGCCTCAGCCTGGCTCGGGGGTGAGCTCGCCTACGAGCTCGGGATCGGCGTCAACCACGCCGCATTCGAGGACCCACCATCGGAGTGGACCGATGTCGCCGCCGTGGACGAACTCATCGATGGATCGCCGCGGCGTGTCGAGGCGGATGGCACGCCGGTACTCCTGCTGCGGCAAGGAGAGCAGATCCGGGCGATTGGCGCGACGTGTCCCCACTTTGGCGGTCCTCTCGACGAGGGGTCGATCGATGGAGAGACCGTCACCTGCCCGTGGCACGGCTCCGTTTTCAATCTCAGCGACGGCGCGTTGATTCACGGGCCGTCGATGTATCCGGCCGTGGCCTATGAAGTCCGCGTGGAGGATGGCCGGATCGCAATCCGCGCCAACGCCGAGCGGGCCGGCGCATTACTCGGCGCGGCCACGACCTAGTAAAAGAACCGCTCGCGCTTCTCCTGCTCGACGTACTCCGCCCGCGCCTCGCGCACGGCGGAGACGTCGGACACCTCGGCCACCGGAACATCCCACCAGGAGTCGAACCCTGGAACCGACGCGTGCTTCTGGACCGGAACGTGGATGACGACGGTGCGCGTCTCGCTCTTCGCCCGCTCTAGCGCCTCGCGCAGCTCGGCTTCATTGGTGGCCCGCATGGCGACCGCACCCAGGCTGGCAGCGTTGGCCGCGAAGTCGATCGGGATATACGGTCCGTCGAGCTCACCGGTCTCCGGGTTGCGGTAGCGCAGTTCGTTGCCGAATGAGGGTGAGCCGGTCGACATCTGCAGTTTGCGGATGATCTGGAATCCGCCGTTGTCGACGACGACGATCGTCAGCTTCATCCCTTCTTCCAGAGACGTGACGATCTCGGTGTGCAGCATCAGGTAGGAGCCGTCGCCGACCATGACGTAGACCTCGCGCGAGGGATCGGCCATCTTCACCCCGAGACCACCGGCAATCTCGTACCCCATTGTGGAGTAGCCGTACTCCAGGTGGTACGCCTTGGGATCAACCGGACGCCAGAGTTTCAAGAGGTCGCCCGGCAAGCCGCCCGCCGCGCAGACGACAACGTCGCGCGGGCCGCTGGCGGCGTTGACGAGACCGATCACATTTGCCTGTGTCAGGTCCGCTGGGTTTTCGACGGCACGGATGGTATCGACCGTGGAGTCCCATTCGGCCTTGAGCGTCTCGACACGATCGCCGTACCCCGCGCTGGTGCGGAACTTCCCGGCGGCGAGGGTCTCCCGGAGCGAGTCGAGGGTCGCCCGCGCATCTCCCACCAGTGGCAGTGCCCCGAACTTGTGGGCATCCCGAGAAGAGACGTTGATGCTAAGAAACCTCACGTCGGGATGCTGGAACTGGGTGTGTGAGGCGGTGGTGAAGTCCGCCAGGCGGGTGCCGACCGCGATGACCAGATCGGCCTCTAGCGCCAGACGGTTGGCGGCGAGACTTCCGTTGGGACCGATTGCTCCCGCGTTCCAAGCGTGGTTCCAGGGCAGCGCGCCCTTCCCGGCCTGGGTCTCGGTTACCGGAACGCCGAGGCCGTCGGCGAAGTCCGACAGCGCGGCCGTCGCCTCGGAGTAGAGCACCCCGCCGCCGGCGATGATCAGCGGCTTCTCGGCGTTCCTAATCATCTCGACCGCGCGTTGGAGATCCTCAGCCGGCGGCACGATCCGCGAGATGTAGTGGACCCGCTTTTCAAAGAAGTGCGCCGGGTAGTCGTACCCCTCGGCTTGCACATCTTGCGGTAAGCAGACCGTTACCGCGCCGGTCTCCGCCTGGTCGGTCAGCACCCGCATCGCCTCCGGGAGACTCGCCAGCAGTTGCTCGGGACGGTTGATACGGTCCCAGAAGCGCGACACGGGAATGAAAGCGTCGTTGACGCTGACGTCCAGGCTTAGGGGGTACTCGAGCTGTTGCAGCACTGGATCTGGCCGGCGAGAGGCGAAAATGTCGCCCGGCAGGAGCAGCACAGGGAGGCGGTTGATGGTGGCCATCGCCGCCCCGGTGATCATGTTCGTCGCGCCGGGGCCGATAGATGACGTGCAGGCGAACGTCTGCATGCGGTTCTTCATCTTGGCGTACGCCGCCGCCGTGTGGACCATGCCCTGTTCGTTCTGGGGACGGTGGAAGGCGACCTCGAGCTTCAGCTCTTCCAGCGCCTGGCCGATCCCCGCCACGTTGCCGTGACCGAAGATGCCCCACACTCCGGCGAAGAATGGCTGCTCGACACCGTCTCGTTCGACATACTGCTGGGTCAGGAATTTCACCACCGCTTGCGCCATGGTCATCCGTGCCGTTTCGATCCGCGTCGCCATACGTTCCCCTTTCTGGATCCCCCGGTGATTAGTGCGGTCGCCGGCCTGCTCGGCCATTGAGCCGCTCGGCGATATCTCGCCAGGAAGAGAGTCCTTCGTTGAGATCGTCGCCCCAGGTCTCACGTACCCAGGCGAAGTCCGGATCGTCGCTCGGCTGCATCGTCCGCACCGGCTCATCTCCGGCGAGCACGTTCAGGTAGTACCCGGTGTACCCCTGAGCCACGGCAAACGCGTGATACCCCTCCGGCACTAGCAGCAGGTCGCCGTCGTGGATCACGTACGCCGCATCCGTCTGAGCGTCCGCGGTGTAGAGCCGCTGCAGCCCAAATCCATCCGGAGGGTCGATCCGGTAGTAATAGATCTCCTCGAGATCGGCCTCGCGCGGCATGTCGTGCACGTCGTGCTTGTGCGGTGGATAGGAGGACCAGTTCCCGCTTGGTGTGAAGACTTCCACCACGAGAAGACGGTCGGCCGCGAACGACGGCTCGATGATGTGGTTGATCTGGCGCGCCGCGTTGCCCGCGCCGCGGATCTCGACCTTCACATCGTCTGGCGTGACCAGCTTCGGTGCGAGTCGACGCTCCGCGCGGGCAGCGCACACGGCCAGCTCGAGCGGGGACTCGGCTCTCACTTCGAACGCGCTGTCCCGCGGCAAATAGAGCGCCCAGGGCTGACCAGCGAAGGGGGTCTCTCGTTCGCCAATGGTCCAGGTCTGGTTCTCGACAACGACCGTGCAGCGCCCACCAAGCGGCACAAGCGCCACCTCGTCAGGACCGGTTTCACGGGACCAGCTCTCCCCGACTCCCAGTTTCATCACGGTCAACCCGGTGAACTCCCACCCGGCACGCGTGACGTCGACCTCGATGAGGGTGCCGGAGCTCCCGCCGAGGTCATGTGATTTCAGGAGCAGAGCATCGGCATCGACGGTGATCGCCATGCGGGGACCTCCTCAGTTCAGAAACAGACGAACCATCATCCTCGAGCAAATCGTGATGGCGAAACGGGTGCGTTCTCGCGTCGCGAGGCCTCGGCCGCGTAGGCAAGCGTCATGGCCGCGCGCGCGTCCTTGCCATCCACTGGCGGTTGCGTATTGTCGATGATGCAATCGATGAATACCTTGAGCTCGTCGATATACGCCTGGTCGAATCGTTCTAGGAACCAGTAGATGTGGTCGCTGTGAACGCCGGCGGCGTCCAGACGAAGCATCGGCGTGTCGCGGGAGTAGCCGATCATCAACGCTCCCTCGCTGCCGAAAACCTCGGTGCGCACGTCGTAGCCAAAACCGGAGCGACGGCTATTGTCGATCACGCCCAAGCTGCCATTGCTGAAGCGAAGCGAGATGACGCTGGTATCGATATCATCCAACTCCTGAAATACCGGCGCCACGATGGCGCTCCCCATCGCGAAGAGCTCGGTTACCTCAACGCCCATCATCCAGCGCACGCAATCGAAATTGTGAATCGTCATGTCCCGGTAGAGACCACCAGACGTTTCGAGATAGGCGCGCGGCGCGGGTGATGGATCGCGCATCGTATCGCGGATGGCCTCGATGCGGCCGAGCGCTCCTTTGTCGATGAGCTCCTTCGCCTGGTGATACGCCTTGTCGAAACGGCGTTGGAATCCGATTTGCAGGCGCACACCTGCCTGGTCGACCGCGTCGAGGGCGCGGTCGGTCGCCTCCAGATCGAGGGCGATTGGCTTTTCGCAGAAGATCTGCTTGCCAGCTTGGGCGGCATCGGTTATCAGGGCCGCATGGCTATCAGTCGAGGAGGCGATGACCACCGCATCAACGGTTGCATCGGTAGCCACGTCCCGGGGGTTATCCGTCCAGTGTGGGCAACGGACCCGGTTCGCCAGCGTCTCCGCCGATGGACCGTGGACATCGGCGACGATCGCCAACTCGGCGCGCGGAATCGCTGACGCGAGCGTGGTGGCGTGACGCTGCCCAATCCGTCCCGCGCCGATGAGCGCGACCCGCACCCGTTCCGCCATGCTCTATCCCCCGTATCGTCGGTGGCTATCGGCTATCGGCTATCGGCTATCGGCATTGAATAATGCGCGCGAATGCGCGGATGTGAAGTGCTCCCGTGCTGGGCTCTTTGTGCACGAGGAACGGCCTTCTCCACGCGCTGTCTCGCCAATAGTCATGGGCTGGTAGCCGATAGCCTGCTACGGAACACTGGCCGGATCGAGTGGATTGGTGCCATGCACGAAAAGCTCGTCCGCATCACCCACGCCGTCGCCGTCGCTGTCCCAGGCAACGGGACTGGTACCGTACTGGTGGACCTCTTCGCCATCGAGCAAGCCATCGCCATCGCTGTCGTTGTTGAGCGGGTCAGTTCCGTAGATGTAGGCCTCTTCACCGTCCAAGAGTCCATCGGCGTCGTAGTCCCGATTCAGCGGGTCTGACCCATAGGCGGCCTCGTCGACATCGCTCAGTCCATCGCCATCGATATCCCCGCTCTCGGAGACCACCACGGCCGGTACTGGTGTTGGCTCCACGACGGGCGCGGGCGCCGGGGTCGGCTCACTTACCACCTGCGGCACGGCTGTCGGCGCCGCGTCCACCGGGGGCAGAAGGACCGTCGGCACAGGTTGCCCAGGCGCCGGGGTTGGTACGGCCTGGGCCGCGGCCGGCTGTTCGGCGCCGTCGACCGGCTCGCTGAGCGCGGCGACAACGAAGGCAGCAGGTTGCGTGTCCCCGTTCCGCAATGTCAGCGCGCCGGTCACGAGACGGCCACTGCCCGCATTGACGGGCGCCGGCTGACCGCCATCGGCGGTGGCCTGTATGCGCCCGGACGTCACCATCATCAATGCCGGACCAGTGTGCGGCGGCAGCTCCGAGACTTCCCCCGGCAACAGGATGCCGCGCTGAAGCTCGACGTCGAAGGTACCGCGTGGGTAGTCGTTGATCGCATCGCTCGTGAACAGGACAGTACCGGTGACCGCCGCCCCGGCGGCGGCGGCTTCTGGTGGCACAAGCTCGATGACCCAGACGATGCTGGGATCGGAGCCGACGGCGTAACGCAGGTACGGGTCTCCTGCGGGCATGAATTGGGCCTCACCCGCTTCCAGGCGCATACGCCGGCTGGTCAACTCGTTGCGGACGACCGCGGCGCCCGTCCGTTGCAGGGTGAAGGAAGAGGACGCCGTCTCCGGGGCGCCGGTGGCGGTCAATCCCACTTCACGCACCCGCCAGACGAGCGGACCATCGACACTAATCAATCCCTGGGCTACCGTGTGGATGTGAGGAGCCCCAGCCGTGAACTCGGCCGGCGCCGCCGCGACTTGCGCGGCCGGAGTCGGCTGCAGGGCTGGAGGGGACGCTGGCTGGGTCGGCAGGTCCTGAGCAGCCGCGCGCTCCCAGCCGGGCAACAGGATCACTCCTGTCATCGCCATCCCCAGCAGCACGGTTAGACCGCGAGCCGCACCCGTTGGCAGTTTCCCGGAAAATCCTGCCCGTCGCATGGTCCCTTGCTCCTCTGTCTTTCTGGCACCGCAATCGCCCGACCCCAGGGCCACGGGCGCGCGGGTCGATGCGAATGTTCGTGATGCCAGCGCTCTTTCCCGGCTGGCGACTGCGACCGCTACGGAAGCGTTAGGCCACCCGCGCTACGGTTCGCGCAAGTGGGGAGACTATACTTTCGTTTGGCCTTGAGCGTTGCCAAAGAGGCATCGCACGAACCAAAACCGACCTTGAGGAATGAGCTCGTGTTAGCCACCAGTACTATTACTCCCATCCAAAATCATGAATCCCCTGTACCCGAGCCAAAGACTGGAAAGCGGGTGGTCGTCGCCAAAGAGCTCGGTTACTGCTGGGGAGTGCGGCGCGCACTCGAAATCGTCGAAGCCGCCGCCGAGACCACGGGGCCAATCGCCCCGATCGGCGATGTAATTCACAACCCGCAAGTGGTCGAGCGCCTGCGCGAGCGCGGCGTCGAAGGAGCGACCTCGGTCGCCGAGGCCGCTGGCCGTGGGTTCCGGCGCGTGGCGATCACCGCTCATGGCATGGGGCCTCACCTGGCGGGAGAAGCGGCGTCCGCAGGTATGGAGCTGATCGACACGACCTGCCCGTTGGTCACGAAGGTGCAGCGCCTCGCCCAGAAGCTGGTACGGCAAGGGTACTATCTGGTCGTCTACGGCGATTCCTATCATCCAGAAGTGCGCAGTGTGATCGGTTGGGCCGGCACCTCGAAAGCAATCGCTGCCAAGAAGATGGACGATTTACCCTGGAATGCGCCGCGTGGCGTCACGGGTGAGGGTGTTGCTACGCCTCCGCGTAAGGTTGCAGTGGTATCGCAGACGACGAAAAATGTCGATGAGTTGATGCTCTTCGCGCAGAACCTGCAGGCGATGGTGATGCCTGAAGGGGGGGAGTTCCGCCTCTGCAACACCATTTGCGAACCAACGTCCGAGCGACAGAATGCGCTCAAGCGACTGGTTGAAGAGGATCAGGTCGATGTCATTCTCGCCATCGGGGGCCGCAAAAGCTCGAATACCGCTCGCTTGGCGGAGGTCGGAACGTCGCTGGGGGTTCCTTCCTATCACATCGAGCGGATTGGAGACATCGAAGACTCGTGGCTCTCGAACGCGGAAATTATCGGTGTGACGGCCGGCGCCTCGACACCTGATGATGTCATCGAGACTGTGGTCGCGGACCTAGCCCGACGCGGTTATTCCCCGCCGGAAGGTGGCATCCGCCCAATCGATCCAGAATACGTACCTGCGTACTAATATTCTGAAGCGCTACTGTTAATGTCGTGTTCACGCCAAAACCTGTGATTGACACGTGATATTCGCTGGGATATGCTCCCGCCACGTTTGACAGGAGATCCCAGGTTGGGATCGGGCAGCGCGTGCGGTTTTGTACGGCTGCCCAAATACATGATGACGCACTGCTCGTGGCTACGAGCGCATGTGTGACGGCTGGCGATGATGCCAGCGAAGAGCATGGAGGATCGCGAATGAACATCCGATTCGAGCATCTGCTAGGGCAGTTGGAGCGCGGCGCGATCGATCGCCGCACGTTCATCGTCCGGGCCATCGCGCTCGGCGTGACCGGGTCCGCGGTCGCCTCGGCCCTATCGCGAGTCGGCAGGGCCTCCGCGCAGGACGAGAGCGCCGCCTCGATCGGCAATCCGGAAATTCCCCATGTCGAAGGGACCGAGAAGGGTGTCATCAAGATCTACTCGTCGTGGCCATCGACTGGGTCCATGGAAGGGATTGGCGTCGATGCGTTGGAGGCGGCCAGGCTGGCCTTCGCCGACTTCGGCAACATGGCCGGTGGCTTCGCGATCGAGTACGTGCCGCTTGATTCCGGCATCGCCGCGAACAACGGCGGGTGGGATCCGGGTGTCGAATCAGCGAATGCGAACCAGGCTATCGCCGATCCGGATGCCATGGTCTACATGGGAACCTACAACTCGGGCGCGGCCAAAATTTCGATCCCGATCATGAACGAAGCCGGGATGGCGATGATCTCCTTCGCCAACACCTACACCGGTCTGACCAAGGAGTTCCCTGGTAACGAGGCAGGCGAACCAGAGCAGTACTATCCAACCGGCGAGCGCAACTACTCTCGCGTCATCGCCGCGGACGACATCCAGGGTGCTCTCGGCGCGCAATGGGCGGTTGAGACAAAGGGTGTCGAAAGTGCGTACATCCTCGACGACCAGAGCCTCTATGGGCACGGCGTCGCTCAGGTCTTCAACGACACGCTGCTAGAAATGGGCGTCGAAGTCCTCGGATTTGAAGGCTACGACCCGAGAGCGCCCGACTACCAGGCACTGATGACGAAGATCGCGGACGCAGGTCCAGACCTCGTCTATGTCGGGGCGACCGTTGAAAACAATCCGTCGAAGGTCCTTCTCGATATGCGATCCCTCATGCCGGCCGACGAGGTCGTCTTCCTTGGTCCGGACGGGCTGTTCACCCAGGCGTTCATCGACGGCGCGGGTGAGGCAGCGGAGGGTGCGTTCCTCACCTTTGCTGGCTTGCCGCCGGGAGAGCTGGCCGGCCCTGGCGCCGACTTCAACGCCCGGATGACCGAGATCCTCGGTCACACTCCGGACGCCTATTCGACCTACTCCTATGACAGCGCCGTCGCCGTCATCCAGGCGATCGATCAGGTTGGCGAGAAGGATCGGGCCAAGATCCTCGACGCGTTGATGGCCACGAAGGACTTCACGAGCCTGGTCGGCAAGACCTGGTCCTTCACCGAGACGGGGGACATCGACAATCCGAGCATGTCCGTCAATGAGATCGTGCCGAACGACGAAGGCGAGCTCACAATCACATTCGTCGAGGCGATCGGCAGCTAGCAGCGTTCGCTGGGGAGCACGAGCGGGATCCAAGATGTCTTGGCCCGCTCGTGTTCCCCGGTCCGGAGCTCCCCAACTCGTCTGTACTCAGCGTTGAGGCCGGCATGGAATTCAACGGGACCCTCTTTGCCCAGTACCTCATTCTCGGGGTGACGAACGGGGCGCTCATCGCGCTCATCGCGCTGGGGTACACCCTCGTCTACGGCATCGTCGAGCTGATCAACTTCGCTCACGGCGAAGTCTTCATGATGGGCGCATTTCTTTCGCTTTCCGCCGTGAGTGCGTTCGGTCTTGTCTCCGGCGCTGGCTGGGCGCAGATCGCGCTCGTCTCACTCGTCGCCATGCTTGCCGCGATGCTCTTCAGTGGCGCCCTCAATTGGAGTATCGACCGGGTCGTCTACCGTCGTCTGCGATCCGCGCCGCGGCTGGCGCCGCTGATCGCCGCCATTGGCATCAGTTTCATTCTCCAGGGCATCGGCATCTATTGGAAGGGCTCGACCACGATCTTGCCGCCGAACCTAATTCCGACCGACATCCGCTCAGTCAACATCCTGACTGATTGGCTTGGTCTCGAGACTCGCATACGCTTCCGAGCGCTCGACCTCGCCGTGATTCTGCTGACGGTCCCACTCCTGATCGCTCTCTCTTGGCTCGTCTATCGCACCCGGACTGGCAAAGCCATGCGCGCCGTCGCCCAGGATCGCGGCGCCGCGGCCCTGATGGGTATCGACGTCAACCGTACGATCGCGACCGCGTTTCTGGTCGGCGGCATCCTCGCGGGGGCGGCGGGCTTCATCGTGGCCTACTACACCAACACGGCTCGCTTTCAGATGGGGTTTCGCTACGGTCTGTTTGCCTTCACGGCCGCCGTGCTCGGCGGTATTGGCAACCTCAACGGTGCCGTCCTGGGAGGGCTCATCATCGGTCTTGTCTGGTCGATGAGCGATGGTTTCCTCCAGACCTACATCCCGTGGTGGGGAGCGCAATGGACACCGTTGATCATTTTCGGTGTTCTTGTCTTGGTGATGGTCTTCAAGCCGACTGGCCTGCTTGGCGAAGCCGTTCCCGAAAAGGTCTAGGAGGCGCTCATGGCTAACCTTGCGCGCGTCCGGAGTGCCGGCGGCAGTTCGCAGCCGGCTTACGCCGCGACCCCCCGCTCGCGACGGGATATCGTCATCTTCGTCGCCATCCTCATCTTCTTGCTCGCCTTCCCCTTTATCGACCAATCGCTGGGGCTTCGCTTGATGGGAGCGCTGCTCCCGATTGGTATCTATGCCCTGCTCGCCATGGGGTTGAACATCGTCGTCGGTTACGCCGGTCTGCTCGATCTTGGCTACGCCGCGTTTTTCGCCATCGGCGCCTACACCGTCGGCTTTCTGACGTCGCCCGGGTCGGTCTTTGTGCAGGCTGGCTGGATCCCTCCATTTTTCCAGCAGTTCTGGCCGGCTCTGGTCATCGCGTTCGTGGTGGCGGCCATATTCGGCGTTTTTCTGGGGGCTCCAACACTTCGCCTACGGGGCGACTACCTGGCGATCGTCACCCTGGGGTTCGGCGAGATCGTGCCAAACTTCTTTCTCAACGCGGTGCCACTTACCGGCGGCACGCGGGGGATCAATCCGATTGCGAAGCCGCCGACACTGGGGCCGTTTGATTTCGGGCAGACCGCCCAGCGCAATTGGTATTGGCTGATACTGGCGATTGGGCTCTTTTCGATCTTTATCATCCTTCGCCTGTATGACTCCCGGCTCGGCCGCTCCTGGCAGGCCGTTCGAGAGGACGAGCTCGCCGCCGCCAGCATGGGGATCAATCTGACCAGAACCAAGTTGTGGGCATTCGCGCTAGGCGCGTCGTTCTCCGGGTTTGCCGGCTCGCTCTTTTCCTCGGCATTTCAGTATGTCCACCCCAGCCAGTTCGAGTTCACCTTATCGATCCTGATTCTCTCCGCGGTGATTCTCGGCGGCATAGGCAATGTGTTCGGGGCGGTCATTGGAGCGGTACTTATCGGGTCGTTCGACCGCATCCTCGCCGAACGGCTGACCGGGCCGCTCAATGCCTTCGGCGAACAAATCGGCAGTGACTGGCTCGCCAGCCACAATGTCGGGGAGGATCGGTACGTGGTCTTCGGTCTCGCCCTGGTGCTGATGATGCTCTTGCGACCGGGCGGGCTCTTCCCAAGTAAGCAGCGTTCGGCCGAGCTGCAACCCGACGCAGAGGACATTAGTGTCCAGGAACAGCAAGACCTGTTCGATGTCCGCCAGCATGATGACGAAGTATCAGATGTGCGAGGAGGGCAGGTCGCATGAGCGCGGCCGCCGCCGACTCGGTCGTCGCCGAGGATATCCTCATCATTAGCGGGCTCACCAAGCGCTTCGGCGGACTGGTGGCGGTCGACAATGTCGATCTGTTCGTCCAGCGCGGATCGATCGCGGGTCTCATCGGCCCCAACGGCGCCGGGAAGACGACCATCTTCAACATGATCGCGGGAATCTACCGGCCGACCGAGGGAGATATCAGTTTCGACGGGGCGCCCCTCTTCTCCGGTGGCTCGCATGGATCGAGACCTCGCTGGCTTCGACCAGACCAAGTGACCGAGCGCGGAATCGCCAGGACCTTTCAGAATATCCGGCTCTTCGCCAACATGTCGGCGTTGGACAATGTCCTCATCGGCATGCACTGCCGGCTGAAGTCGACGCCGCTCGGGGCGGTGCTGCGCCTCCCCTCCGTCAACCGCGAGGAAAACGAGTCCCGCGCCAAGGCGCGCGAGCTCCTCGACTATGTCGGATTGCGCGGTCAGGGTCCCGTCACCGCCAAGAATCTTGCCTACGGTGACCAACGCCGCCTCGAGATCGCGCGCGCCCTCGCCAGCCAGCCCAAACTCCTCCTCCTCGACGAGCCAACGGCGGGGATGAATCCGCAAGAGACGACGCAGATGACCCGCTTCATCGACCGCCTGCGTCGCGACCTCGACCTGACCATCCTCCTTATCGAGCACGACATGAAAGTCGTGATGGGCATTTCCGACCAGGTAGCCGTGCTCGATCATGGGACAAAGATCGCGGAAGGGACGCCAACGCAGGTCCAGCGCAACCCGAAAGTTATCGAGGCCTATCTGGGGACCGGCGCCGCCGAGGTTGCAGGTGCGGACGAGACGGTCTCTGATGCGAACCCGGTCGCGGGACGCACGGCGGAGACGCCCGGTGGCGCATAACGTGATGAGTAACGGGCGAGACAGCTCGGCAGCCATGCTCGACGTTCAGGATATCACCACCTTCTACGGCAATATCCAGGCTCTCAAAGGCATTTCGCTCCACGTCGACCAGGGTGAAATCGTCACCCTCATCGGGTCGAATGGTGCCGGTAAGACCACCACATTGCAGACGATTTCCGGACTCCTCAGACCGCGTACCGGCACCATCACGCTCGGGGGAAAGCTCATCAGCGACAAACCGGCCCATGTCGTCGCCGGATTGGGGGTGGCACAGGCACCGGAGGGCCGGCGCATCTTCAACCGCATGACGGTCATGGAGAATCTGGAGCTGGGGGCTTACTCCCATGGTAAGCCAGATCCGAATGATCTGGCACGCGTCTTTTCGCTCTTCCCTCGTCTAGAAGAGCGAAAGACCCAGATCGCGGGCACGATGTCCGGCGGCGAGCAGCAAATGCTCGCGATCGGCCGTGCGCTGATGGCGCGTCCGTCCGTGCTCTTGCTCGACGAACCGTCGCTCGGACTCTCCCCGATGCTCGTCGACACCATCTTCCAGATTATTCAGGACATTAATGCCCAAGGCACCACGGTCCTCCTGGTCGAGCAGAACGCGCTCAAGGCCCTGGCCGTGGCCAACCGGGGCTACGTGATCCAGACCGGACAAATCGTCCTTTCCGGCACTGGCCGCGAGCTCCTCGGCAACGACATGGTGCGCAAGGCATACCTCGGCGAGGATTGAGTCCGCACGCCCGAACGTGGAGCCCGGTTTGGGGATCCCCTCGGCCCATCATCCCAGCGGTGTACTGGGGCGGGGTCGCCACCGAGATTCGTTTCCCGAGTGCGGCGCGGTTCCCGCTGAATCGTCAGTCCCCGGCGGCTTCGCTCCGCCGCATCGCCGCCACTCGCCGGTCCAACCAGCGTGAGACCCGCGCCCGCTCCGGAACGAGACCCCGGGGGTTGACCAGGAGCACGACGACGATGATCACCCCCACCAGCGTGTCGCGCAGATGTGGGATGCGTCCCTCGACGAACGCCGGCAGGTCAAATCCCTGAAGTTGAAGCGTCGTCGACCACAATCCCCAGATGACATAGACGCCAACGATCGTCCCGACCATATTGCCGCTGCCGCCGGCGATCAGCATCGCCCAGAAGATGAACGTCCCGAAGAAGTGGGTGAACGTCTCTGGCGAGACCGCTCCCTGTTGGAAAGCAAACAGCGCGCCGGCCGCGCCCATGATCGCCGCCCCAAGGACAAAGCCTTGAAGCTTGAACGCGACGACGTCCTTTCCGGCCGCCGCCGTTGCGTCCTCGTCCTCACGGATCGCGCGCAGCACCCGTCCCCAGGGTGATCGGATACCACGGTCGACAAGCACATAAACCAGCAGCAGCAGCACGACGACAATGAGGAGAAAGACGTAGTTATAGGCATCGGCGTTGACCCAACCGGCGAGCGGGCGTGGGATTCCGCCGAGACCGCGGCTGCCGTTGACGAGCCAGCGTTCTTCGGTCGCGATTCGCCGCAGCACCTCGGCGGCGCCGATGAGCGCGATTGCCAAATAGTCCTCGCGGAGGCGCACGATCGGCCACGCCAGCGGCAGGGCCAACGCCGCTGACAGCGCGGCGGCGGCGATGATGGCGACGAGGAACGGCAGCCAGGCTCCGGCGCCGGGCAACGGCACGGCCGCGAGAGCGTCGCCCAGGCCGCCGATATAGGTCGCGAACTGGCCGTCTGCCGGGCTCTTCGTCACAATCGCCGCTGTGTAGGCACCGACCATGAAAAACCCGACCACGCCGAAGTTGAAGATTCCGGTGTACCCCCACTGGACATTGAGACCGATGCAGACGATGGCAAAGATCGCCATCGTCGCCAACGAAGGCACCAGGAAGGAGACGACCGAACTGATGCTGCCGGTGCGCAAGAGCGGTAACCCAACGAGGAACGCCGTGATCAGGGCGACGATGACGATGGCGAGCAGATTCCCCCGGCGCGTCATGATTGGGCTCCGAGTAGCCCGCGCGGCCGAAGCAAGATCACGGCTATCAGCATGACAAAGATGACGGCCATCTTGTAGCCAGGGGAGATCACTCCCAGCCCGACCGCCACCTCGCCCACGACACCGACGATCAGTCCTCCCAAAAACGCGCCGTGCGGACTGCCGATGCCGCCCAGAATCGCGGAGGCGAAGATCGGCAACAGCAAGATGAAGCCAAGCTCTGGTGACAGTTGCGACTGGAGCGCGAGCAGGCATCCAGCCGCGGCTGTCAACCCACCGCCGACGACCCAGGTCCAGCGGCGAGTAGCGGCGATGTCGATTCCGCTCGCCCGCGCCAGGTCGGCGTTGTCGGCCATCGCCCGCATCGCGGTGCCTAACCTGGTCCGATACAGCACGACGTACGCGGCGGTCGCCAAGACTCCGGCCGCCAGCATGATGAAGAACTGGTCGGCGACGATCCTGGGCAATCCCGGGATGTCGACCGTCGTGCGGATGCCGCCCACGTAGCGACGCCCCGTCGGACCCCAGATCAGTAGCATGACCCCGCGCATGCTGATAGCCACGCCCAGGGAAGCGACGGCGAGGATCGCCGTACTGGACCCGCGGCGGAGCAGGGGTTGATAAACGAACCGGTCGATGGCGAGCAGGACCGGCACCGCCAGGGTTGCCCCGATCAGAATCGCGAGCACCAACCCATAGCCGAACGAGAACCGCCAAATCGGCTCAGTTGCGCCGGGAAGCTGACCTAGGTGAAACGGGAAGACAACGTCTCCAGTCTGCGAGCCGACGACTGCCCCGGTAAGCGCGAAGAACGCCAGGTACGCCGCGAACATCATCACGTCGCCGTGAGCAAAATGAGAAACCCGTGCGATCCCGTAGATCAGCGTCAAACCGACCGCCGCCAGACCGTAGAGGCTGCCGACGATCACGCCGACGACGAACTGGTCCGTACGCGCGACGGCGGACCAGGCGGCGAACCCACCGATCAGCAGCCACGGCACCCATGGTCCAAGCGTCTGCGACCATCTGGTCGTCCGCTGCCGAGCCAGCGCCACCTCGCGCTCGACGACACTCTTTTCAACGGCTTGCGCCATGCATCGCGTCCTATTCGCCGAGGTAGAGCCTGCGCACCTCGTCGCTCTCCAATAGCTCCGATCCTGACCCTTCGAGTCGGTTCTCCCCGTTGGCCAGGACGTAACCACGATGGCTGATCGCCAGCGCCCGCCGGGCATTCTGCTCGACCATCAGCACCGCCGTTCCGCGACGGTTAATCTCGATGACACTCGCGAAGACCGTCTCGACCATCTTTGGCGAGAGACTCGCCGACGGTTCGTCGAGCAAAAGAATCACCGGCTCCAACATCAGGGCTCGTGCCAGCGCCAGCGTTTGACGCTGTCCACCGGAGAGCCGGCCCGCCCGCTCCCGCGGCCGCTCGGCCAGGACCGGGAACAGTTCGAACACCCAGTCGATGCGGTCCTTGACCCCATTAGTCAGCGTGAATCCCCCCATCGCCAGATTCTCCCGAATCGTCAGGCGGGGGAAGACATTGTTGGTTTGCGGCACATAGGCCAGGCCGCGACGGACCAACTTTTCTGGGGTCAAGCCTGTTACGTCGTCGCCGGCGACCAATACCCGCCCATGCCAGGCCGGGAGGTATCCAAAGACAGACTTCAGGAGCGTCGACTTGCCGGCGCCGTTCGGGCCGATGATGGTCACAATCTCGTCATGACCGACCCGGATCGAGACGTCACGGACGATCGGGACTTCGCCGTAGCCGCTCGTGAGTCGATCAGCGGCAAGTACCGGCGCATGCTCCGTCATCACTTGACTTGACCTCCCAGGTACGCTTCGAGCACGGCGGGATCCTGCCGCACCTCGTCGAATGAGCCCTCGAAGAGGCGCGTTCCCTGACTCATCACGATCACTGGATCGCAGAGGCGGGCAATGAGGTCCATATCGTGTTCCACAATTAGGAAGGTGACGCCGTGATCGTGGCACTGCTCCTCGATATGCTCGGCAAGTTGCCGCATGAGTGTGCGATTGACACCTGCCGCTGGTTCATCGAGGAGCACCATACGCGGCCGGATCATGAGGGTCCGGGCGAACTCCAGGAGTTTTTTCTGGCCGCCCGACAGGTTGGCGGCGAAGGCGTCTCGCAGGTGGATCAGGTTGACGTAGGCGAGAATCTCCAGTGCCTGGTCGACAATCGCGTCTTCCTGACGGCCAACCTGAGCGGGGCGGCACCAGGCATTCCAGATGCGCTCGCCGGTCTGGTCCGGTCCTGCTAGCACGAGGTTCTCCAGCACTGTCATCGTCGGAATCGGGCGCGGAATCTGGAAGGTACGCGCCAGTCCCCGGCAGAGAAGCTCGTCGGGACGAAGACCGGTAACCGCCTGACCGTCGAACAGGATCACGCCGGTGTCAGGGCGCAGTGCGCCGGCGATGATATTGAGCAGTGTCGACTTGCCCGCACCATTCGGTCCGATCAATCCCGTGATCGTCCCTCGCCCCACGGCGAACGAGCAGTCATCGACCGCCCGGTTGCCCCCAAACGCCTTCGTGACGGCGCCCACCTCGAGGATAGCGTCCCGCTGGAGTGCTGCCGTGGGGGTTGGTTGTTCTCGGATGGCGACCGTCGTCATCTCCCTGTCCATACCTTGCCCATCGCGCCGGATCGCCGCGAACGGAACGAGCGGCGGATGTGGCGCGAATCAATTCTGAGGCACAACGGAGCCGATCCGCTTCGGTGACGGATCGGCTCCGACAACGGCGTTATTGACGTTCAGCCGGAGGACCGAGGCTCAGGAAACCGGCGTTCCGGCGACCGGCGTTCCGGCCGTGTCTTCCGCGGCGAGATCGATCTCCCGGCTGTCTGTTGTCTCGATCGCCTCGCCCTGCACCTGCCAGACGATAATGGTTCCCTTGGAGACATCGCCGTTTTCGTCGAGGTCGACCGAACCAGCGCCGCCCTCGTAGTTGACGTCCTCACCGGCGTCGATGGCGGCAACAGCCTCCTGCCATCCCTCCTGGCCGGGTCCCACCGCCGTCCCCGGCTCGTTGGCCACCTCTCGCAGGGCGTCACGAATGGCGGCGGAATCGGTCGAGTCCGCCTGCTCCGCGGCGAGGGCAATCAGGTAGATGGCGTCATTGATCTCGCGCAGATACGGGACGGCTGGAACCTCGCCGTACGCTTCCTCCCATGCCTGCTCGAACGTCGCGGCGGCGTCCGTTTCCGGCGCGCCAGCGGCAGTGCCGTAACTCCCCTCGAACACCTCCCAGCCAAGCTCGGCGAACATGTCCGGCGACTGCAGTCCATCACTGAAGATCACACTCGGCGCATCCCCGCTTTCCACTAACTCTCGGAGAAAGACGCGTCCGCTCTCAGGGTAGGCGGCCGCGATCAGGACATCAGGATCGCCCTCGGTGCAACTAGCGATCTCCGAGGCATAGCTGGCTTGCTCCTGCTCGTGTGGCACCTGTGCTGTGATCGTGCCGCCCTCGGCCGTGAATCGGTCCGCGAAGGCCTCGTTCAGTCCCTGGCCGTAGGCGTTGTTCACGTAGAGGACGCAGGCCGACTCGAAGCCCTGCTCCCGGGCCACGTCAGCCATCACGACACCCTGGGCGGCGTCGGAGATAACGGTCCGGAAAAGAAAGTCATTGTCATTCGCGATCGTCAGCGCGGGCGAGGTGGCCGACATGGTGATTTCCAGCACTCCGGCCGGTCCGGTGACCGATTCAGCGACCGGGAGCGTCTCACCACTGCCCGCCGGACCGACGATCGCCGACACTCCCTCGAGCTCGATGAGGCGGCGTGCCTCCTCCACCGCCTGCTGCGGAGATGTCGCGGAATCACCCTGGACCAGCTCGATCGGCTGACCATTGACCCCGCCGGCCTCGTTGATCTGATTCACCGCGAGCTCCGCCGCCTGGAGGAAGGGTTGCCCGAAGTCAGAGAGGTCACCAGTGAAGGGGAAGAGGACAGCGATGCGCAATGGCTCCGCCTCATCCTGCGCGCGGGCGCCCTCGCCTGCATAGGTTGCGACGAGTGGAACCAGCAGCAACAGCGCCGCGGTGGCGCGCAACCCCCAGCGGCGAGACGCGCACCGCGTTGCCGTGGTGTTCTGGCGGAACTGGCCAATCAACATCCTGACCTCCCTTTTCATCTCTCGGAACACTGGCCTATGAGTAACCCGACCGATGCGGACTCACTGTGGAGACAGGCTTCTCCTCATGTAGTGGATTGGCGCCAGCACGAATGGTGCCAAGCCTCGTTCGCCCAGGCGAACGAACACATTGAAAGGAAGAGAGTGGGGTCTCCTACGTGGAGCCGTCGGTGATGCCAAGTTCAGGGCGGGATGGTAAATGCGGGGGTTAATCGCGGCATTGCGGGGAAACCTCCATCCGAGGAGTATTGAGATGAACACAGGTAATGATCGACAGGCATAATAACATCACGCTTCGCCCTCCTCGCCATGACTTGAGGCTATTCGAGATCAGCATGACCGAATCGGACCGTCAACTCATCCTCCTCACGGGCGCCGCCGGGCGGATAGGTAGCGCGTTCCGGCAGGCATGCGGCGAGCAGTACCGTTTCCGGCTGGCTGATCTCAACACCGACGCCCTTGCCGATACGCCGGGGACGGACCACGAGATCGTTCGCCTCGACGTCGCCGATGCAGATGCGTGTCGGGAGGCCTGCGCGGAAATCGACACCGTGATCCACCTGGCGGCTGATCCTTCACCGGAGGCTGACTGGGAGAGCTCGCTCCTGCCGAACAACATCCGCGGCACGGTCAACGTCTTTCAGGCCGCGCACGAGGCGGGGTGCCGCCGGGTCGTCTTCGCCAGCAGCGTCCACGCGATCATCGGCTATCCGCCCGGTGAGACCGTCGCGGATGACGCCCCTCCTCGCCCGACGAATCTCTACGGCGCAAGCAAGGTCTTCGGAGAAGCGGTGGCTTCTCGTTTTTCAGCGGACGGGCTCTCTGGAATCGCCGTCCGTATTGGGGCCTACGACGCCCCCTGGTTCCATGAACATGGAACGGCTACTGACGCAATGGCCTACGTCAGTGCCCGTGATCTCAATGATCTCCTGGTGCGCTGTGTCGAGACGCCGGACATTGCGTATGCGATTGTCGCGGGAATCTCCGACAACGCCCGCAAGCGGTTCGACCTGGTCCGCACCCGGGAGCTTCTCGGCTACGAACCGCGGGACGATGGCTTCAACGTGCTAGGGATTGACGCGACGCGGTGATAGGGTCATAGGAGAGGGGACCCCTCGGGAGGGGACTGAGGGTGATAGGCAGTTACGCTACCTGTGTTGCATGGCAGAACCCTCCACCATTCGTCGGTGCACACTGCTCGGGGATTGGGAAAAACCTCCTATCCCCCCATCCCCCCATCACCCTCTTCATCGCACGGCATATTGACGTAGCCGCTCTTGAACGGCAGCACTTTGCCCTCCTCGGGGAGGAAGCGGTGCCGCCAGATACAGCCGTTATCGATACCAAGCAAGTGGAGTGAGACTGACGTCTCCGGCGAGGTCGTGCGCACCCGGTGGATATCCGTCTCGGGCAGCAGTTCGTAGAAATCGCCCGGCTGCAGCGCCCGGCTCTCCACGATCGTCAACGACGCCTCGTCTTCACGTGACCCGTCGTCGGTGCGGGTGAAGACGTCCTCGTCCTGGGTGCCGCGGTAGAGTCCGACCAATCCCCAGGCGAGATGGTCATGCACGGGGGTCTGCGCCCCGGACGGAACAACCAGCGCCGAGAGGGCGAGGCCGCCGTCGCCAGCGCGGTAAAGGAGCCACGTACCGATCCCGGAGCCCATGCCGCCGTCCGCGGCCGGCTCCTGGTACTGGGCGGGGAGCCAGGTCTTGTCCGCGAGCAGGTCAACGAAATGCGGCCGGATGGCGGCCAGGATCTCCCGGGGATCATCACGGTCTTGCTGGATGCGGGTAACCTCGGCGATAAACGCGCGGAGTCGTGGGTTATCGACGACGTACTCATCCTGTCCAGTCTCAGTCGTGGCAGTCATGAGAACCTCCATCATGGTTCGCTGTCGCGTGTGAGCACGATGCCACAGCCTACACCTATTTGTAGGCACGCGGCATGCAGCCTGCGAAACCATTCGCATAGAGCACGGTGCGACGATCGAGTATGAGACGGACCGGTCCCTGGCATTCTTCGATGTTGCATCCGGGAGTTACAGGTGCAACGTATCGGGGACCCCAAAGTCGTCGTTCAGGAGGCAGCCTGTTGACACGCTCCTGAAAGAATGCGAAACGTGACGGACAATCTGAAGGTCTTGTCATGAAGCGGCCAGAGGAGAAGACGCGCGATGCGCATTGCCACCTTCGATGACACAAGGATAGGCGTCGTCGCAAACGACGATACGGTCGTCGATGCCACCGATCTCGTGGAGCAGTTCGAGCCCCTGGGACCTGAGGATCTCCTGCCGGACCTGATCACCCACTTTGGCGACCTCAGACCGGAGTTGGAGCGCAGGGTCACCGCCGGCGGCGGTACCCCGCTTCAGGAGGTGCACCTTCGCTCCCCGCTCACCCGGCCATCGAAGATCATCTGCCTGATGGGCAACTACCGTGAGGGTACCGACCGGCCCTTACAGATCCTGGATCTCTTCTTCAAATCTCCGGAAAAGATCTCCGGGCCTGGCGACACCGTCATCCTACCGCCTCATCAGGCCAACATCTTCCATCATGAAGGTGAGATCGCCGTCGTCATTGGCCGCGAAGCGAAAGATCTGAACGCGGAGGAGGCGATGGACGCCGTCTTCGGCTATGTCGCCTACAACGATATTTCCGCTCGCGGCCTCGGGCGCTCCGGGATCAATAGCTTCCTCGGCAAGTCGTTCGACACCTTCGCCGCGTTCGGCCCGTGGATCGTGACCAAGGACGAGATCCCTGACCCGCAGACCCTCAGCATCACTGTCGACGTCAACGGCGAGCGTCGCCAGGATTATTCGACGAGCGACATGGAGCGGCCAGTCCCGGAGCTGCTCACCTACATCTCCTCGGTGACGACGCTTCATCCCGGAGATGTCATCTGCTGCGGCACGAACCATCAAGGTTTGGGCTCGATGCAGGATGGTGACGCGGTCGTCACCACCGTGTCCGGTGTGGGGTCGTTCACGCTCCATGTGCGAGACGAGCACGAGCGGGCCTGGCAGCGTGGGATCGACCGCGAGGCGGGCGAGCGCGTGAAGGCCGCGGCACAACATCCGGTGGCACAGGCGCCAGTCAGTGGAGGGTCCGCCTAAATGAGGCTTGTACTGACCCGTGACGACCGAATCGGCGTGCTGCGAGACGGCGGCATGGTCGATGTCTCCGACGCCTTCGTCGACATCCGATATCGCACGGCCGCCGACCGCATGCCCCGTGTGCTGGCGACGTTGCGGGACCGGCGGCCAGGCATCGAGGAGATGGTGGCAGGCGGGGAAACGTTGCCGCTCCCTGAGCTACAGGCCCCGGTGCCACGCCCACCCAAGCTGATCGCCGCGTTCGGCAACTACCGAGAGGGTTCGGATCGCGAACGGCAGACACAGGACATGTTTCTGGAGAGCCCTGATTCGGTTATCGGCCCCAACGGAACCGTCGTTCTTCCGAACCATCCGGCATCCATCTTTCACCATGAAGCCGAGCTCGCGCTGGTCGTCGGCCAGCAGGCGAAGGACCTGCCGGCCGATGACCGGGCACTCGGGGCCCTGGTGGGGTACACCTGTGCCATCGACGTCTCAGCGCGCGGTCTGGGGCGCATCGGACCCAGCCGCATTGGAAAATCGTTCGACACGTTCACCCCGCTCGGTCCAGCCATCGTCACCATCGACGAAGTTCCCGATCCCCAAGATCTGCACGTGACTTTGGCGGTGAACAGTGAGCCGCGACAGGACTACTCGACGAGAGACATGGAGTACAGCGTCGTCGAGATCCTGGCGTTCATCAGCTCCTACATGACGTTGGTTCCAGGAGACGTCGTCATGTGCGGCACGAATCACCAGGGTCTCGGCGCGTTGCAGGATGGGGACCAGGTCGAGATGACGATCGCCGGGATCGGCACACTCGAGATGTCCGTGCGCGACCCACAGCGCCGTGAGTGGCCGCGCGGCGTAGACCAGGATATGGCCGCGCGGCAGCGCGCGGTTGGCGCGTCGTAGTCCGGATGGGGATGAAACTCGGGACGCAAGAGCCAACCGCTGTTTGGCTGAACTGCCCTTTCCAGAAGTCAATTAGGGCCGATTTACCTATCGTCAAGGAACGAAAGGAGTGGCAGCGGGACGAGTCGGTGACCGTCATAATTGGCCGCGAACCTATGCTAGGGTAGCGACCGCTAGCCGGTGATAACTGCAAAGGAGCAGGAGCATGAGCCAGCGTGACCAGCGGAATGAGTGGGGAACGATCCCAATGACGGAGCAGTTACTCGGGCGGCGAGCGAGCCGGCGCTCTATTGTGCGCGCGGGAGCGGTCGGCGCGGCGGGATTCGTGGGGGCCGGGACCATTTCCCGTACGGGAGCCGCCGCCGCAATCAGCGGGACACTACGGTCGCCGAAACCCCTGGGCCAGACCGCCGACGAAGGCATACGCGGCGGCCGATTACGGGTTGCCACCACCGGGCAGCCGGCGGGATTGGATGGTCATCTGGTTGGCCAGCGCACCATCACGCTGATCGGCTGGAACATGTTCGAGGCGCTATTCACCTTCGATGCCGACTACGCGACCGTCCCGATGCTGGCTGAGGGGATCGACGTCAGCGAGGATGGACTAACGAACAGGATCACGTTGCGCCAGGGCGTCCCGTTCCACAATGGGGACGAGATGCAGGCCGCTGACGTGATCGCCTCGTTCAATCGCTGGGCCCCGGTTAGCAGCCTGGGGTTGGCCATCAACGCGTTCCTCGATGAGATCGTCGAGGTCGATCCCTACACCGTCGAGATCAAGCTCACGAGTCCGCTCGTCGCGTTGCCGAGTCTGCTGGCGCGCCAGCAACAAGGGCTCTCCATCCACCCCAGATCGATCATGGAAGCGGCGGCATCGGAGCCGATGACCGATGAGCAGTACATCGGCACCGGCCCCTATCAGTTTGTCGAACGCCAGGCGGACCGATTCACCCTGCTCCGGCGATTCGAGGACTACGTTGGCGTTGAGAACGACCCGAGCGGATATGCGGGCCGCAAGCCTGCCTATCTTGACGAACTCGAATTCATCCCCGTGCCAGAGGAGGCGGCGCGCGTCGCTGGGTTGCAGTCCGGGGAATACAACTATCTCGAGGAGATAATTCCCGATCAGATCGCCGTCCTGCAGGATTACCCTGGTGTCACGATCGAGATCCTGCCCCCGCGCAGTTACGGCGTCGTCATCATGAACACGATCGCGGGTCCAATGAGCGATCAGAAGATCCGTCAGGCGGTGCAGGCGGCGATTGAGGTCGAGTCGAGCGGTCAAGCCACACACGGCGAGGGATACTTCGAGCTCGGCCCCGGCATCATGTTGCCGCAGACCGTGTGGAACTCAGACGTTTCCGCCGAGCTCTACAACCAGAACAATCCGGAGAAGGGGCGCCAACTCCTCGAAGAGGCCGGCTACGATGGTACGCCAATTCGCTTCCTGGCAACCCAGGAGGATCTAGGCGATTACAACGCGGCCGTCGTTGCCCAGCAACAGATGGAAGCGGCCGGCTTCACCGTCACGCTGGAGGTGACCGACGAGGCGACGCTCGACGAGAACCTGGAGGATGATGAGCGGTGGGACGTGACCACGAACGCGATCGTGTTCCGACCCGATCCGGTCCTCATCGCCCCATTCGCGAGCTGTTCGTGGGATGGTGGTTGGTGCTCGGAGGAGAAGGTCGCGGCGGTCGAGCGGCTACAGACTGAGCCTGATTTCGAGGCTCGTTACGCGGCGCTCGAGGATCTGCAGCGGCTGTGGTACGAGCAGGCGCCCATGGTGAAACTTGTCAACAACTACGGCGTCGCAGCGCTGACGTCAAATGTGCAAGGTCTTCTGGGCCGCATGCACTTCGAGATCGAGCCCGAGTTTGCAAACGCCTGGTTGGAAGAGGCCTAACGGCTACCCCTGGTCCCCCGCCCCCTCTCTCTGTCAGCGCCCGACGGGAGAGGGGAGCGGGCGCGTCGCGGGGAACCTCAACTGATCTCGACTCGCGCGGAGACTGCGCGTGATTGCATACATCATCCGCCGCCTGCTGCTCCTCATTCCGGTGCTCCTGATCGTCGGCATGGTCGTCTTTACTCTAATGCATCTCACCCCCGGCGACCCCGCTTCGGTCATGCTGGGACGGGAAGCAACGCAGGAGCAAAAGGACGCGCTGCGAGAGCGGCTCGGTCTTGATGAGCCGATACCGGTTCAGTTCATCAATTGGTTCGGGAGCGCGCTGCGGCTCGATTTCGGTGATTCGCTCTTCATCGGGAAGCCGGTAACACAGGCATTGCTCGATCGAGCCGAGCCGACCGGCTTGCTCGCCCTCTACTCGCTGACGTTCGCGATCGTCATCGCCATCCCGGCCGGGGTAATTGCCGCGGTGCGAGCCAACTCACTCCTCGATCGGCTGCTGATGGTGGTGTCGATCAGTGGCGTGGCGATTCCCAGTTTCTTTTTCGGCATCCTGTTGATCCTGCTCTTCGCCGTCGTCCTCGGATGGCTGCCATCCGGCGGATACGTCGACATCGGCGAAAATCCCATCCAGCATTTCAAGTACATGCTCTTGCCAACCCTTACCCTGGGCTTCTCCGCGGCCGGGCTGCTGGCACGCCTGGTGCGGTCGACCATGCTCGACGTACTCAATGAAGACTACGTGCGCACCGCCTACTCTAAAGGTCTGGAAGAGCGGCACGTGGTGCTGGCGCACGCCTTTCGCAACGCGTTGATTCCCGTCCTGACGATCGTCGGCGTGACGTTTGCCGGCATGCTCGGCGGCGCCGTGGTGATCGAGACGGTCTTCAACATCCCGGGGTTGGGTCGGCTGCTGGTGCAGAGCGTGACCCGCCGAGATATCCCGGTAGTGCAGGGTGCCGTGATGACGGTGGCCGCGATCGAAGTCCTGGTGATGCTGCTCGTCGACCTGCTGTACGTTTATGTCGATCCGAGAATTCGCTATGGCGCTGACTGAAGCCCTCGATGCAGCGCACCGCCCCTCGGCGAAGAAACAGAGCCCGTTCCGACTTTCGTCGATCACGCCGTCGTCCAAATACTATTGGGTTCGCCTGCTGCTGGAAAATCCGGCCGTTGTCGCGAGCCTCTGCTTTCTGCTGCTGATGTTGGTGCTGGCCCTGCTGGCGCCGGTTATCGCGCCGTTCGACCCAAACTTCGTCAATCCGGCCGATCGCCTCGATCCCCCGTCGTCGAGATACTGG
>JAHWJF010000052.1 GCA_019348515.1 Chloroflexota bacterium
GCCGGCCCGATCGCCGGCAATCCGTTGGCTCAGATTGTGAACCTCCCCAACCAGACCCGCGGCCTCCTAGTCGGGCTCTAGCGTCGGGAGGCGCACCGCCCGATTGCCCCCCGCAACCGCGGTGATCCACCGATGGGGGAGGCTCAGCCTCCCCCATCTTCGTGCTTGGCATACTGAGAACTGCCACCCTTGGTGGCCCGGGTGTGCCCTCATGGCACCAATTATGCAAGGTGTACGTTCAGCGGCGGTCGTTTTCCCTTCCCTCACCGCCGCCCGAGGTCCTCAGCCCGGACCCATGAGATGCGCCTCCTGTCCATCCCGGGGGGCGCATTCGCGTTCTCGATACATTTTGCCACCGGAGACGCCGAGCTGCCGGCACCACGCGGCATCCTGGTGCAATGATTGAGGACGGCGGGTGATGCGCATCAGCCTGAAGTTCACCCCACGGCCATGAGGGTGATCGCCGGCTCGATCCGAAATGCGAGCCGGGTATGGGCCTCCCGCAAGGAGCGCTCCGCCGCTTCCGGCGTCCTGGCCCGCGCGAAGATGAACCCGAGGTAGCTGGCGCCCTCTGGTAGCGGAATCAACGGCTGATTGAGTGGCGCGGTAATCTCGATGCCCTCGACCCCCGGCACCGTCATCGCCTCGTCCACGCCCGGCACCTCACGGAGCATGCCTCCCTTGGGAATGGGGATCATCATCACCCCGGCCGCACCGCCGGAGCGCTCAGTCGATGGCAGGGGCATCCGCACCGCGTGGCGCATGATGATCTCCTCGAGGCTGATCCCGGAGCCGAACTCCAGGACCGTTGAACAGAGCCCGCCGATCGAACGGCCAGCCATTTCGATCAGCCAGACCCCGTGCTCGTTCACCCGCAGCTCGGCATGGACCGGCCCCTCGCGCAATCCAAGGGCTAACGCAGCCTCTGCCACGCGCGCCGAAATGGCCCCTTGCGTCGCTTCCGCCAACCGGGACGGGGTGACGTAGATGGTCTCCTCAAAAAACGGACCCTCCAGGGGATCCGGCTTATCGAACAGCGCCAGGGTCTGGAGGGCACCTGCTGTCAGCAAGCCCTCGAGTGCGACCTCGACACCCGGAAGATACCGCTCGACAAGGAGCTCGCCGCGATCGAGCGATTCTCCTTCGCGGAGCACGATCCGCCGCGCACGCTGCCAGGCCTGGATTAATTCGGCTGCGTCGTTGGCCCGGATGACTCCCCGGCTCCCGGAGAGCCGCAACGGTTTCACGACGACCGGGAAATCGATCTCCCCGGCAATCCTTGCCGGCTCGGTTGCCAGGGGATAGCGACGGTACTCCGGCACGGGAACGCCGCCCCGGCGCAGCGCCTCGCGCATCACCCATTTGTCGCGTGCGGCGAGCGCCGCCTCCGGGTCGTTGTGCGGGAGACCGAGCACCGCGGCCGCTTGCGCCGCGAGTACTGTGGCACTGTCGTCCAGAGCCAGGATGGCGTCGATGGGATGCTCGGTCGAAAAGGACGCCAGTGCGGCAATCGCGTCATCCGGCCTGGTGAAATCGAGCGCGAGCGGCATACCCCAGCGATCGGCGAGCTCCCGCGGCGTGTCCGTCGCCTGAATGATGTCGAGGTCGAGCCGGGCGGCGGCCTGGAGAAAGGCCCCGGAGCGATACGTTGCCGGACTCGCCAACAGGACCACTCGCGGACGGCGGCTTTGCGGAGTGATCGGATGCTGGGGTGATGGAGTCATGGATGTGAGAATGTTAGGGTGTCAGGATCCTGTCACACCGTCACCAGCCGTTTCCGCCGGGGCGTCAACAACGCGGCCGAGGGTGCAGACGACGATCGTGTAGACCCCGCCCGAGCCGTCAGGCGTCACGGTGATATCGCTCACCCGCAAGTTGGCGTAGGGGGTCTGCGAACGATCCTTGCTCAGCCACTGATTGACGTCGTCCATGGCGCCGCTGGTGTCATGGGCAGCATTGGGGCTGTGGAAGAGAAAGACCCGCGTATCGGCGGGAACAAGATTCATCGAGCGTGCTCCTTTGACGAGGGTGATAGGGGGATTGGGTGATGGGAATAGTTCCCACATTCCCCGTCCGTCTCTCATCTTCGTTCACAGCGAACGAGACCTGGGCGCTACGCCAAGCGGCCGCCACGCGCCGAGTATAGCGATGGGAGGAAGGGTCATCGGGTGGCCGGCAAAAAACGTCCTATCACCCTATCACCCATGACCCTGTAACCCTCGTCAGGCAACGGTCTGGGTCTTGTCGTGTCCGGAGCCCGTCCGGCCCGCCGGCAACTCCCCTGGAACAGGAGGCGCCACCTCCATCCAGCCCTGGCGGACCGCATGCAGAATGGCGCCGACCCGGTCGGTGGCGTTCAGCTTGCGCAGCACAGAGGTCATGTGGTTTTTCACCGTCTGCTCCGAAACGAAGAGCTCGTCCGCGATCTCCTTGTTGGAGAGACCCTGCGCTACACAGTCGAGCACGGCCAACTCTCGCGTCGAGAGCGGCATGAGCCCGTCGGCGCCACCTGTCTCGCTGGGGAGTCGTAGTTCGGCGCGCAGGCGGCGCGCCAGTTCCGGCCTCGCCAGCATTTCGGCCCGCAGCAGGTTCTCCCCGGCGCAGATGCGCGACAGCGCCGTCATGAGGGCCTCGGCTCCAATGTCCTTCTGCAGGAAGGCCACGGCGCCGGCCCGCACCGCCTCGATGATGCGGTCGTCATCGACGTGCACCGAGAGCACGACGATGCGAGCGCGCGTCTGCTTGCGCCGCAAGATACGGGTGATGCGCAGCCCGGTGATGCCTGGCAGCTGGACGTCGAGCAGGATCAGCCCCGGCCGCGTCTCCTCCGCCGCCCGGATCGCCTCATGGGCGTTACCCGCCTCCGCCACGATCTCATAGCGGCCAGTCGCTTCCAGGACTCGCCGCAACCCGGTACGGAACACCGGATGATCGTCAACCAACAGCACTCGCCGTGCTAGCACGGACCGTCCCTCCCCGCGTTGCGGCTTCCGGCCGGGTCCATCTGCACAGGAGGCGCCATCCACACCTCACCGTTGGACCCGGCCTACCGGCCTCCTACCCGCCCCCAACGGATCGCCGCTCGCGGAGTTGTCCTCACCGGGCCGCACGTCCCGTGACAAACACCGGCGATCCTGGTGTTCATGCTATGAGGCTGAGGCACGATTAGCAACGGACAGATTGGCACAAGACACGTGTGGACAGACGCCTATAGGGTGCCAAATAGTCACAGTACCGTACATTATGAGGAGTAGCTGTGTTGAGCTAGCCGGACTGGTGCAGGAGGATGAGGAGTCCGATAAGTGTCTTGGCGTCCTGCAGCTGGGCCGGGCCAGATTCGAGCAGCCGCGCAACGTCCCTCAACGGCGCCGTTGTCACTCGGATCAGCTCGTCTGGATCGATTTCGCCCCCCGCGGGCTCGCAGTCGGCGGCGTGAAAAATCGTCATCCGCTCGTTCGTGTATCCCGGCGACGTGTAATACGACGCGAGTTCGGTGAGACGACCAGCGCGATAGCCGGTCTCCTCCTCCAGCTCTCGCCGCGCGCACGCCTCGGGTGTCTCTCCCGGCTCCAAGGTCCCCGCTGGAATCCCCAGCAACATGCGGCCGATAGCATGGTGGCTCTGGCGCAGGAGCAAGACATTGCCATCGGTAGTAACCCCAACGATCGCCACCGATCCTGGGTGCTCGACAACCTCCCGTGTCGTGATTCGCCCGGTGGGCAGGCGCACGTCATCGACGCGGACATGGACCCATGCGCCATCGAATCCACGACGAGTTGCGAGGGTCTCACCGAGAGGCGGGTTCTCAGCATCGGAGTCAGACATCGGCAACGATTCTCCGCCGACAGCGACGGCACCCCGGCTGGGGTGCCGTCTGGAGGCGCCAGGCGGATTCGAACCGCCGATCAGGGTTTTGCAGACCCGTGCCTTACCACTTGGCTATGGCGCCAACAAGGGTTGCCGCTGGTCAAGGGCACTCGACAGTTTACCATGACCACGGCTTTGCTCGGTGTCTCGGGGGCAGAACGAAGGTCATGAAGTCGGCGGCGACGCAGCCGCTTAGTGGTCCGTCGGTGAAAAACCCGCTGCCTGGGCCGAGCCGGCGCTGGAGAAACAGAGATCCGGGATCGTCGCGGGGTACGCTGGCGTTCCCGGCTCGTGGGAGACCATCACCTTCTGGTTGCCCTTGACGGGGTAGGTCGGCGGGCAGTCACGAGAGCCATCTCCGCGAACGACGCCCGACGGCACACCGCCCGCGTTGGCAGCGGCAATCGCCTCCGCCACGACGTCGACGCGCTCGCGGTCCTCTCGGTCACGAATCTCGATCGTCTGCTTCCATGCCCTTCCGGCTCTCTTCACCAGAGACCACTTCGGCCGCCACCTCTTCAACCATGACCGGCTCACCGCGCATTCCGGCTTCATCACCCGCCTCGGCGAACCCGGCCGCCTCCGCGGCCTCGGCACTCTGGAAACAGACTTCCGGGATCGTCCGGTTATACGAAGGTTGACCGGGCTGGTGGTAGCGCAGCGATGGCATGTTGCCCTTGATCGGATAACTCGTTGGGCAATCGTGTGTGCCATCCCCCGGAACCGCACCGCCGTGCGCCGCCGCGGCAGCCTGAATCGAGGCGAGAGCATCACTGGTGAGCCTGGCCAGTCGCTCCGCCGCTTGGTCGGCGTCTTGCCGAGCCTTCGCTAGATCGGCCGTTATTCCCTCCATCTGGTCGGCGGCTCTTTCGTACCGCAGCCCCGCGGCCGAGTCAGCCGCTTCCTGGAACAACCCGGCGCCTCGCTCCGCGAGACCTGGTGCAGCGATGCGAGCCGGGGGCGCGGGCGGGGCAGACGTGGTCGTCGAGACGCGGTCGACTTCAGGTGCCTCGAGCCGGCGGGACCGAACGTCCGTCCGTTGCGTGCTGGCTCCGGCGCTCTCCTTCCGCATGTACCAGATGATGACGAGCACCGCGATGACCACCAGGAGAATGAGCAACTCTCGCATCGAATCCGCTCCTTGCGTGCGTTACAGCCTCGAACGTCGCGACGGTCGCGCGTACCCGTCGCCAATCGCACCTGAACAGGATGCGGTTCCTATTCCTGCGGTCGCAGGCCCCTCGCGCGCGATTGGCGGAAGCCCGCCGCTTCCGCGGCTTCCGCCGAGGCGAAGCAGAACTCCGCTACTGTCGGGGAGTATGAAACCTGTCCCGGCTCGTGGTAGATGCGTGACTGGGCGTTGCCTTTGACCGGGAACCCTGGCGGGCAGATCGCGGTGCCATCTCCCGCGATGGCCCCGAGCGGGACTTCGCGCTCGTCGTCGAGCTCGCGCATGGCCTCCCGCAGCACCTCGGCCGCATCACGCTCCTGGTTGGCAGAAACTCCCTCGCCACCAGTAGGCCCAGCGCCCACGGCGTCAGCGGTATCCGCCCGCGCTTCTTCGGCGGAAGCCTCGGCGGCCGCCATACGCCGCGTCGCGGATTCCCCGGCAAGTTGCGCATCGCGCGCCGCCCGCTCAGCCTGCTCCTGCGCGGCGCGCTCGGCCGCCGCGGCGGCTTCAGCCCGCTCCAGTTCCAGAGCGCGAGCTTCGTCCTGCACGCTGATGTCCGCGATCTCCGCGCCGTTCCCCATCTCCTCGGAGTCGGTACGCATGGTGTCTCTGGCACGTGCAGTCGTGGCATCCTGGTTCACGCTCGGCGCTTCAGGCATGCGCGCCGCCGAGGCGAGGCCCTCATTCGCAGCGGCCGCCGCAGCGGCTGGGGATGCCGCCTGTCGCATGACGTGCGCGACGTCCCGCGCCGACCGCTCAGCGGTCGCCTCCGCTTCCCGGCGTTGCGCCTGGAGCCGTTCCTCCATCGCGGCGCGACGGCGCCTGCTCCACCAGAAAAACGCCACGGCAAAGATGAGCAGCAGGATCGTCGTGGAGCCGCCGAAGAACCCTTGAGGACGATCTGTCACGGGAGGAGTCGTCTCCCCGGCGCCTCCGGTCTCTTCCGCTTGCGGGGTCTGGGCCATGGTGGTGATCCTTTCTTGCTGTGAAGCATGCCGCCGCGACGCGGGCATGCTGGTCGTTCATTATTTTACGGCAGGCTGACCTGCCTTCCGTGGCTCCTCGCACGCGGGACCGATGGTATTCTTTACATATTATGGATACGCCCGTTCTCCCTCGCACCACCTTGCGACCTGCCATCAGCCGCGGCGAACGCCCGCGCGGCCTCTATGACCTGACCTTGCCGGAGCTCGAGGCACGGATCGTCGAGCTCGGGTTTCCTGCCTACCGCGCCCGGCAGGTCTGGAGTTGGGCCTACCGGCAGCTCGTCTCCGACATCGCGGGAATGCGCAACATTCCGGCCGCGCTGCGCGATGCGCTGGCGTCGGAAGCTCCTCTCGCGCTCCTGGAACCCGTACGCACCCTGAGCGCCGACGATGGGGAGACGATCAAGACCCTCTATCGCACGGGTGATGGGCACCTGTTGGAAACGGTCCTCATGCTCTATCCCGATCGGGCCACTGTCTGCGTCTCCTGCCAGGTCGGCTGCGCCGTGGGCTGCGCCTTTTGCGCAACCGGTCTGATGGGACTGGCGCGGAACCTCAGCGCCGGGGAGATGGTTGCCCAGGTGGTGGGAGCCGCACGCGAGGCGCGACAACGTGGCCGGGAGCTCACCAACATCGTCATGATGGGGATGGGCGAGCCGCTGCAAAACTACGCGGAGACGATGAAGTTCATCGGCATCATCCACGATCCCAACGGTCTCGACATTGGGGCGAGACGCATTACCGTTTCCACCTCCGGTATCGTGCCGAAGATCGACGCCCTGGCCGAGGAGCCACTACAGCTCAATCTGGCGGTTTCTCTGCATGCGCCGGGTGATGAGCTGCGCAGTACGCTGGTGCCGATCAACCGGCGCTACCCGGTCGCCGTCCTGATGGAGGCGATCGACCGCTACATCGCGAAGACGGGACGCCGCGTCTCCTTCGAGTACGCCCTCATGCGCGGCATCAACGACAGCGACGAGACTGCGCGCGACCTGGCGGACCTACTGCGCGGCCGTCTCTGCCACGTCAACATCATCCCCCTCAACCCGGTCGACGTCCTGCCCTACGAGCGCCCCGAGCCGGCGGGTATCGAGCGCTTCGCAAGCATCCTGCGCGCCGCCGGTATCCCGACGACCGTGCGCTATTCGCGCGGGCTCGAGATCGATGCCGCCTGCGGGCAGCTCCGTGCCAAGGAGCTTGCGGCCGCGTCGTGATCCGCGCGCTGTACCTGCTTGCTCTGACCGCACTCGTCATCGTTGGAGCAATGAGACTTGGCAACGCGCAGTCCCTTTCCCCCTTGCGGGCGACACCGGCTACGTCGCTCCCTACCACCGATGCCATCGAGAGCACAGACGCGGTGCCGGTTTCGATGGTCATTCGTAACGCCGGCGATGATGATGATCGGCTGCTCGGCGGGAGCACACCGGTCGCGCGGCGGATCGACGTCCACCGCACCCATCTCGTCGACGGGCGACGCGAGATGCAACCGGTCCCTGGCGGGCTCTCCATACCGGCCGATGGGTCGCTCATTCTCGAGCCCGCCGCCAGTCACCTGATGCTGATCGGACTGCAAACCGATCTCGTGCAAGGGGAGACGTTCCCAATCACCCTGCGGTTCGCCCACGCGGGAGAGGTGACAGTCACGGCGCGAGTGCGGCGGAGAGTCGACGCGGCGGGTCTGACGCCAATCCCAACCGTGGTCATGGGCGATCTCAGCCTCGCGCTGGCCTCCGCGCCGCCAGCCCCGGCCGGGACGCCCACTCCGGAACACGATCGCTCCCTCCACTGACCACCCACGGCAAAGCGATCGAGACTATTATTCGTAGGTTCAGCGACCACGGGCGACGTGCGCACGGGACCGGGATGACCGGAGGTGAGCGAGTGTCGGCCAGGGAACTGCGTGCACCCCGCCAATGAACTCCGGATGGTACGAGCCGACTGGGTACGCTCCGACGAAATCCGCCGGTCAGAATTACGTCATGGAAGATTCTCGATTCGGCAACGTGGCAACGCCCTTGCAAGGATGACCGGGACCGTGATCGCGCAACGCAGCTCTTGAGGAGGCTCGAAAGCTGCCACGGCCCGTCGTGATTCATCCAGCTAAGGAACCCGGTGGCCGTCCGCCAGCGACGGCGGCGCGAGGGAGCCGCACAGATGCCGGCAAAGTATGTGCTCGTAGAGGGTAGGTAATGAGTCTGTTAGAAGCGAATGACGCCGTGCTCGCGAAGCTGGGATGGGACAGCCCGATTGCGATTGTCGTCAGTACGCGAGTAGATGGGCGGATGCTCGACGTCAACGACAGTTTCTTGCGCCTCATTGGCTACACCCGAGACGAGGTTATCGGACGGACATCAGCGGAGCTCAGGTTGTGGGCCGATCCCAGCCAGCGAGCAGACATGACCGCGGCACTGGCGGAAGGAGCCCCCCTACGCGACTTTGACGCATCGGTCCGCACCAAGACTGGGGCCGAACGCCAAGTGCTGGCCTCGGTTTCAGAAGCCGACATTGACGGCACTGCCTGCCTGCTGACTCAAATGTTTGACGTCACCCCCTATCGGCAGGTCGAGACCCAGTTCCAGGCGCTGGTCGAGCAACTCCCGGTCATCACCTACGTGCATGGGTTGGATGAGCAGAGGGCTCTGACGTACATCAGCCCTCAGGTCGAGACGATTGCGGGATATTCGCCAGACGAGATCCTGTCCGGACAACCCAAGTCCCTGATCGGCCGGGTACACCCAGAGGATCGGGAGCACCTCCTCGATGCGGCTGAGCAAACGCTGCGCACCTTGAGTCCCTACCGCGCCGAGTACCGGGTGCAGGCCTCCGATGGCCGTTGGATTTGGCTCCAGGATCAAGCATCGGTCGTTCGGGATGCGCGGGGTCACCCCCTGCTCTGGCAGGGCGTCCTCATCGATATCACCGCCCGCAAAACGGCAGAGGAAGCACTCCGAGAGGCAGAAGTCCGCTATAGGGGGCTCTTCGAGGGCGTTGCTGACGCCATCCTCATCGCCGACGCCGACGGTTGCTACCTCGACGCCAACCCGGCGGCGACGGCGCTGCTCGGTTATGAGCGCGAGGAACTGCTCCAGATGCGCGTCGCTGACCTCGTCGCTGGCGAGCCAGAGTGGATTGCGACAGAGTACGCGCGCTACCAGGAGGAGGGATCCTGGCGCGGGGAGTTGGAGCTACGCCGCAAGGACGGATCAACTGTGCCAGTAGAGCTCGGGGCAACCGTCGTGGCGCTTCCAACCGGTTCGACCTACTTGGCGGTGTTGCGCGACTGCACCGAGCGCAAGCAGGCCGCGGCCATGCTGCAGGCAAGCGAGAAGCGATTCCGGGCTCTGGTGCAAAACAGCTCGGACATCATTGTCGTCTTCGACGCCGATGGTATTCGCAGGTACGTGAGCCCCTCGGTCGAGCACCTGCTTGGCTACCCTCCAGCGGACCTGCTTGGTCAGGGCCTGGAAGAGCTCATCCATCCCGACGATGCCCCCCGGCTGCAGGAGGCGATTCAGTCCTGCGTAGGCGGGGCCAATCAAACTCCGCTCGTCGAGCTGCGCATTCGCCATTGCGATGGAAGTTGGCGCGACTTCGAAGCGATTGGGACGAACTTGCTCGAGGAGCCAGGTGTCGCGGGAATCGTGTTCAACTCCCGTGACATCACCGACCGCAAAGCCGCAGAGGTGGCGCTGCAAAAGAGCGAGGAGCGGTTTCGGAGTGCTTTCGATAATGCCCCGACCGGCATGGCCCTCCTTACGACGGATGGACACTTCCTGCAAGTGAACCATTCCCTGTGCTGCGTTCTGGCCTACTCCGAGTCCGAGTTGCTCGGCAAATCCTTCGCCGAGATTACCCTCGCTGAAGATCGGAACGTCGACAGCGATCTCGTGCAGCACCTTCTTCGCGGAGGGATCGCGAGTTACCAGATCGAAAAGCGTCTGGTGCGCAAGGCAGACGAGGTGATCTGGGCGCGCCTCACCGTTTCGCTGGTGCGTGGTTCCACCAGCGAGCCGCTCTATCTTGTGGCTCAGATTCAGGACATCACCCCATTCAAGGCAGCCGGAGCAGCGCTGCGCGAAAGCGAGGAACGCTTTCGCAGTGCCTTTAGCCATGCCCCGATTGGCATGGCCCTCGTCACGCCTGACGACCGGTTCATGCAGGTCAATCGCGCGTTGTGCGAGCTGGTCGGGTATACGGAAGAAGAACTGTTGAGCAAGACCTTTCAGGCCATCACTCATCCGGACGATCTCGCCGACGAACAGGAACTTGCCGCACGGATGTGGGCCGGCGAGATCGACACCTACCAATTGGAGAAGCGATACATTCACAAAGACGGGCACATCGTCTGGGTGCTCGTAACGGTATCGGCCATCGTCAACGGCAGCGTTCCGAACTACGCCATCGCCCAAATCCTCGACATCACGGGCCGCCGTCACGTCGAGATGGAGCGGGCGGTGATGCTGGCTAGCGAACGCGAATACTCGAAACAGCTGCGGGCGATGACGGAGATGCGGGCCGATCTCACCGCGATGATCGCCCACGAGCTGCGGGCGCCGGTTTCGGCGCTGCGCATGATGGCATTCCTTTGGTCGTCTGGAGAGCTTGCCCCCGAAGACGGGGCCGAGATGCTTGCCGCGGCCAAGCGCGAGATCGATCAACTCGATCGCCTCATCAACGACATCGCTACCGTCACCGACGCGGAGCGAGAGGATCTCTCGGTGCAACTGCATCCGGTCCCGCTCACTATGCTCCTCGAGACTGCCATGACTTTCTCCGAGACGTCGCTACGCGAGCATCACTTTTCGATCTCGGATATCCCAGATGTACGCGTATGGTGTGACCCTGAGCGCATGAGCCAGGTCTTGCGCAATCTGCTCGACAACGCCGCCAAGCACACACCGCCAGGCACATATGTCGAAATCAACGTGCACCGCAAGGGCCAACGGGTTCGCCTCGAGGTGGCCGATCGTGGACCTGGGCTTTCTGAGGAGGAGGTCCCGCTGATCTTCGAGAAGTTTGGGCGCGGCCGTCAGGCTGCAGCACGGCAGACGCCTGGAGCCGGACTGGGTTTGTATCTGTCACGGCTGCTCGTGGAGGCGCACGGATCCGAACTCACGGTGGAAACCGCGCCAGGCAGCGGAGCGAGGTTCGCCTTCGAGCTGGGGATAGTCGCATGACCCCGCCGATTCGCCTCCTCCTCGTCGATGACCACGCCGCCTTTCGCCTGCCGCTGGCGCTCCTCCTGGAGCGCGAGCCGGATCTGACGGTGGCTGTCCAAACCGGCTCCCTGGCCGAGACCCGCGCCACCCTCCCCACGATCGCCGCGCGGGTCGATGTGGCCCTGGTCGATTTGCACCTGCCCGGGGGCACCGGCGTCGAGATCGTGGGCGACCTCCGAACGGCCCTGGGGCCCGGGCAGACGATCGTCCTGACCGCCGACACCGACAAGACCCACCACGCCCAGGCGATCGAGGCGGGTGCCGCCGGCATTCTCACCAAGGCGGCCCAGCCATCGGAGATTGTCGAGGCCGTTCGCCGCGTCCATGCCGGGGAGCTGGTGCAACCGGCCCAGGAAATCATCGAGCTGTTGCATCTGGCCCGGGAGGAAGGGGAGCGCTCGCGGGAGGTGCAGGAGACGCTGGCACAGTTGACCACCCGGGAGCGGGAGGTCCTGGCCGCGCTGGCGGACGGGCTGGACAACAAGGCGATCGCCGAGCGGCTCTTCATCAGCCCCGACACGGCTCGTGCTCACGTGGTCAAGGTGCTGGGCAAACTCGGGGTCGAATCACGTCTCCAAGCCGCCATCTTCGCCATCCGCCACGG
>JAHWJF010000053.1 GCA_019348515.1 Chloroflexota bacterium
GCGATCGAGCCGAGTCGTTGGCGTCGGCCATCGCCGAGTACGTTCCCGACCGGACTATCGCATCATGGCCGGCTCCGGAAGCCCTTCCGTACGAGCAACTCCCGTTCGATCTCGAGACCGCAACCGAACGTGCCGCGCTCCTTGATTGTCTTTCGCGTCCGGCCACCGCGAAGCTCGGCCCTGTGCTCGTCACACCAGCGCATGGTCTCCTGCAGATCGTCATGCCGCCGGATGTGCTTCGCACGTCGACGCGCGTGCTCCGGGCAGGCGATCGGGTGTCCCAACACGATCTTCTCCGCTGGGCTACCGAGCACGGGTTTGAATCGACTCCACTCGTCTTCGAGCCCGGCCAGATCGCCCGCCGGGGTGGCATTCTGGATCTCTTCCCGCCCGGCGCCGAGTTCCCCGTCCGTATCGACTTCTTCGGTGACGAGATCGACGCCATCCGGCCATTTGATCCGCATACACAGCGCTCTCGGGATCGGATCCAGGAGATTCGCCTGTTACCCCCTGCTGAGCTGCCCCTGACGAGGCTGCAAAGCGCCGCGACAGCGCTGCGGAACTTGGAACTGAATACGCTGCGCCCGGAGGTGCATGCCGAGTGGTCTCGGACGGTCGCGCTGCTCGAGGCCGGCAGCGCGCCACCCTCCCTTGACCTCTTCTCCCCCTACCTGGTCGATCGGCCGACGACGCTGATCGACTACTTTGGCCAAGCGGCGCTCGTCATTCTCGATGAGCCCTCTGCCATCGACCTGGTTGCGTCTCAGCTTGAGCGACAGGCAGATGAGCTCCGGAACGCGTTTGTGGCGAATGGGGAGCTTCCAGCGGGGCTGCGCAGCCCGATTACCCCCTGGTCACGAGTTCGGCAGGCGCTTGGCGATCACCGCGTACTGTCGCTTGGAGCACCATTGGACGACCGCGCGGGCACAACCTGCCCCGTGGCTCTTGTGGAGGCACCGAGGTTCGCGGGCCGGTTGGGCGACGCGTTGGAAGATGTTCGACAGCGCCTGATCGGCGGATGGCGCGTCGCAATTGCCACCGATCAAGTCGACCGGCTCACGGAGCTGTTCGAAGAGAAGGACATGTTTCCGCGCCGCGACCGTCGCCGGGATGCACACACGGCGCCGCCGCCGCTCGACCCGGGAACTCTCGAGATTCGATCCTCGGACCTCGATAGCGGCTGGGCCGCTCCGGAGTCGAAGCTGCTCCTCCTGGCGGATCTCGAGCTTTTCGGGTTCCGTAAGCAAACCCGGCGTGCACATCGGCGGCGACACGCCGAATCAGGCCCGCTGGCGGCAGCCCTCACCCCCGGTGACTACGTAGTTCATGTCGACTATGGGGTTGGTATCTTCCGCGGTCTGGTCCGACTCGAGGCTGGTGGGGTCGAACGCGAATATCTTCATCTCGACTACGCCAAGGGTGATCGACTCTATGTGCCGGTCGACCAGACCGATCGCGTGGCGGCCTATTCCGGCGGCGGCATTGATCCGACGCTCACCCGGCTCGGCTCAGGCGAGTGGCAGCAGACGCGGCGGCGGGTGCGACGCGCCGTGCGGGAGATGGCCTTCGAGCTGATCCAGCTCTATGCGACTCGTGAGACGACCCGAGCCCAGCCCTATGGCCCGGATACCATCTGGGACCACGAGCTGGCATCGTCCTTTCCGTATGTCGAGACGCCCGATCAGCACAGCGCCATCGAAGCGGTCAAGAGCGATCTTGGATCGACCGAACCGATGGACCGCCTGGTGGTGGGGGATGTCGGGTTTGGCAAGACAGAGGTCGCCCTGCGAGCAGCGTTCCGTGCCGTCAACGACGGCCGGCAGGTTGCCGTCCTCGTCCCCACAACCGTTCTCGCGCTTCAGCATTTCACGACGTTTCAGCAACGCCTGGCGGCATTCCCGGTGCGCGTCGAGATGCTGTCCCGCCTCCGCAACAAAGCTGAGCAGCGTGAGGTGCTGCGGGGGCTGGAAGATGGGTCTGTCGATATCGTGATCGGCACCCATCGCCTCGTCCAGAACGATGTTCGCTTCAAGAACCTCGGACTTGTTGTGATCGACGAGGAGCAACGGTTCGGGGTGCGCCAGAAAGAGTTTCTCAAGAAGCTTCGGACCGAGGTCGACATCCTCACCATGAGCGCAACCCCGATACCGCGAACCCTGCACATGGCCCTGGCCGGCATTCGCGACATCAGCATGATCGACACCGCACCGCAGGCTCGGCTACCGATCCGAACCTTCGTCACTCCGTTCCAGGATCAATTAATTCGCGAGGTGATCCTGCGGGAGATCGATCGTGGCGGTCAGGTCTATTTCGTGCACAACCGCGTCCATGACATCGACCGGTTGGCGCACCGGCTCCGAGATCTGGTGCCGGAGGCGAGGTTTGGCGTTGGCCATGGGCAGATGGATGAAGACGTTCTCGAGGAGATCGTGCTCGGATTCGTGCGCAAGGATTTCGATGTCCTGATCTCGACCACGATCATCGAATCGGGGGTCGATATTCCGAACGTGAACACGATCATCATCGACAACGCCGATACGCTGGGCCTGACGCAGCTCTACCAGCTCCGTGGGCGCGTCGGTCGTTCAACGAACCGGGCCTACGCCTATCTCCTCTACAAACCTGACAAGGCTCTCTCGGCGGAAGCCCAGGAACGGCTCATTGCGATTCAAGAAGCTACGGAACTCGGCGCGGGGTTGCGGCTCGCGATGCGCGACATGGAGATCCGTGGCGCCGGAAACATCCTGGGCGCCGAGCAAAGCGGGCACATCGGTGCGGTCGGTTACGAGCTCTACATCAGGCTGCTGGCACAGGCGGTAGAGGAGATTCGGACGGGCGAACCTCGTCAGGAAACGGGTCCGGTGATCCTGGACCTCCCGCTGACGGCTCTCATCCCCGCCGATTACATCGTCGATACCGAGCTGCGGCTGGCCATGTACCGCCGCATCGCGGCCATCGAAGACTCTCGCCAGCTCGAGGACATGCGGCAAGAGCTGGAGGACCGGTTCGGGCCGATCCCGGAAGAGGTGGAACACCTGTTGGCGCTGATCGCGTTACGCACTCGCGCGCAGGCACTGGGCATCGAATCGCTGATCGAGCGAGAGCGTGAGATCGTCATCCGGCCCGTGCCAACTGCCGGTCTCGAGCGCCGTCTCGTGTCCCGTCTCGGCCGGGCGGTGAAGCTGACAGCGCACTCGATCCGGATTCGCTTGCCGGATCTGACGACCCCTTGGCGGGATGCCGTCGACGCGGTGCTCGAGGCGGTGGAGTCGACCCAGGTTCCGGCCAAAGCCGTCAGTGAGCCCGCAGCGGTACGCGCGGCCTCACTTTAGAGCCAAGCGGGGGCGGCTACTCTGAAGAGCAGTCGCCCCGGCGTCAACGCGGAGCGGCGAAATCAGGAGGCTCTTGCTGGATCCCAGCGCACGAATCCACGCCTGGCCAGTTCGGCCATAATGCGCCGCGCGTTCTCCTCGGGTGTGCAGGCGACCGTATCGAGCGTTATCTCTGGGTTCAACGGCGATTCATACGGATCGCTAATTCCAGTGAACTCTTTGATTTCGCCCCGGCGGGCTTTCGCATACATCCCTTTGACGTCCCGGGACTCGCAGACCGAAAGCGGTGTGTCCACGAAGACTTCAATGAACTGATCTTCATCCATCATCGCCCTGACCGCCTCCCGGGTCTCGCGATATGGTGAGACCGCGGCACACATTACGGTGCCGCCGTGGCGGACGATCTCGCTCGCGACAAAGCCGATGCGGAGGATGTTGGTATCGCGGTCTTCCCGGGAAAAACCAAGCCCTTTGGAGAGATGCGTTCGCACCACGTCGCCATCGAGTTCCGTCACCTGCCGGCCTGCTTCGAGGAGGAGAACCGAGAGCACTGCCGCGGTCGTCGACTTCCCAGAGCCACTGAGGCCCGTGAGCCAGATGCACAGCCCTTGCCGGTGACGAGGCGGGTACGCCTCAGCGAGGATTTCCGCGGTCTCTGGGCGCGTGAACCATGCGGGGAGCAGACGCCCCTTGCCGAGGAATTCTTCTCGCACCTGGGTGCCGGAGATCGTCGCCGTTCGTGTTCCCTCCGGGATCTTCGCGGTCTCCTCATAGCGATCTTCATCGGGGAGGTAAAGGAGCTCGGAGAAGGGGACCATCGTGACCCCAATCTCGTCTTCATACTGCTTCACGAGATACTGCGCGTCATAGGGCCCATAAAACGGTTTCCCGTTTGAGTCGTTGCCTGGACCGGCATGATCGCGGCCCACAATGAGGTGGTTCGCCCCGTAATTGCGCCGGATGATCGCGTGCCAGAGCGCTTCGCGAGGTCCGGCCATGCGCATCGCTAGTGGCAGCAATGACAAGACGATCCGGTCGGGGTCGTAGTAGTTCTCAGCGAGCGCCTTGTATGTCCGGACGCGCGTGTAGTGATCGACGTCGCCTGGCTTCGTCATCCCAACCACTGGATGCAGAAGCAGCACTCCGTCAACCGAGTCGATTGCGCGTTTGGTGAGTTCCTCGTGAACACGGTGCAGCGGGTTGCGCGTCTGAAAGGCAACCACATTCTTGCGGCCCGTTTGCGCCAAGAGCTCTCGCGTCTCCTGTGGAGTGCGACGGAGGTCTTGAAAGTCATAGTGGCGCGGCATCTGCAGCATCCGGATCGGACCGGATGCGTTCAACCGTCCCCAACGCGCCATTTCATGGACAAGGGGATGTTTGGAGTCATGGGTCCCCAGCACGCGTTCCGAAAGGTCAGTCGGATCCCATGGATAAAGCTCGTCGATCGTCATGATCGCGAGCAGGTCGTTCATGGAGTCACGCAGGGCGATGTCCGTGCCGACCCGCAATCCCGCATCGGCCGCGATCGGTAAGGTGATCGGCATTGGGAAGAGCGTCCCGTCAGCCAGCCGCATTTCCGCGAGAACGCGCCGGAAGTCAGCCTCTCCCATGAACTGGTCAATCGGGGAGAACGCTCCTGATGCGAGCATCTCGAGGTCGCACACTGCGCGTGGCGACAACTGGAGCGAGGGAAGCGTGCTCGCGTACTCGCGCGCCTCAGTCAGCTCTTGGGCGGGGACCATGAGATCGATGAGCCGGCCACCAAATGGCTGAATGAGCGGCGAGACAGTGGACGTTGTTGCCTGCACGTGCAAGGAAATACTCCTCCCGAATGTGACCCGTGGTTCCAGCACGGGAAGCTCCACCTGACTGATGGAATTAGAGCTAACCGCGAAGACTAGCACCGGAGAACATCGCGCTAACGAAGCATTGTCACAGCCGTCGTCAAGAGCAGCACGGCGAGTCCGACCTGGAGCGGACGTCTTGGAACCCAGACGGTAAGCCTGCTCCCGATCAGTACGCCGGGAATGGACCCGACGAGCAGCTTTCCAGCGAGGGCGACATCGACGTCTTGCAGGACGAAGAAATGCGCAATAGCGGCGGCCCCCACGAGCAAGAATGCATGCGCGACGTCTGTACCAACCAGCTTCTCCGGGGTCAATGAAATGGTAATCACGAGCAGGGCGATGATCAGGCTGCCACTCCCGATCGATGTCAGTCCGACGAGAAACCCGCCGAAGGCGCCAATGCCGATCAGCTTGCCCGTCGGATAGGATTCGAGGTGATCCGGCAGGGGATCGACGGCTCCTCGCCTTGCGCGCCAGAGCTTCTGCAACATAAGGGCAGCCGCGACAACCAACATGACGCCGATAGAGCGTTCGAGGACGACCTCGACGGCCGTCGCGTCCACCGAGTGAAGCAGGAAAAGCATGGCAACGGCAACAAGGGTTGCCGGCACACTACCGATCGCCATCGCTCGCACGACGCGGATGTCGACCGTTCCTTGCCGCCAGTGCTGCCATGTACCCGCTAACTTGGTGATCGAGGAGTATGCGAGGTCGGTTCCAACCGCCGCTGTGGCAGGCATGCCCAATCCGAGAACGAGTAACGGCGTCATCAGCACGCCGCCTCCCATCCCGGTCAGACCAACGAGCATGCCAACGGCCAAGCCATAAATCGGCAGCAGCCAGTCGGCACCCATCCCCTACCCTCACTCCGCGGCGCTTGGACTTCAGATTGCCGACTGATGGCCAACCGAACAATCCCCACCAAGTCGATGGTCTTTACAGGATGCCACAATACGCTCCCTTTCAGCAACGAGGGCGGCATACGTACGCGAGGTTCAAGTGCGGACACGGTACGGGGAGTAATCAACTACCACGAAGCAAAGCAACGGTTGCGCCGTCGCCGCCCTGGTTCGCCGGCGCGATTTCATGGCTGGCTACCACCGGGTGCGCGGAGAGGACATCTTTGACGACCTTGCGCAGCGCGCCGGTCCCTTTGCCGTGAATGATGCGAACGAAGGGCATACCCGCCCGATAGGCGTGCTCGAGATACTCGTCGAGGAGGGCCTCGATCTCTGCGGCCCGATATCCCCGCAGATCGAGTTCGAGATTGACCGGCCCGCTGGACGCGGGCATGACGATTGGTTGCCGTGCCTCCTCATCGCGGACCCGGCCGATGCGTTCCAAGGCGCCAAGCGGCTGTCGAGTCTTGAGCGCGCCAAGCATCACGTCGGCCATCCCGTCGTCGACGGCGACCACTTCTCCTTCCTGGTCCAACGAGACGACTCGGACGCGATCTCCGCTCGCGATCGGTTTCTTCCTTGGCATGGGCGCCGCGGTGTTGATTTTTTCGCGGCGGAACGTGCGTACCCGCTCCGCCGCATGGTCGACTTCTCGCCGTCGCTCTTCAAGGTGCTCCCGCGTGATCTGCAGGGAGTCCCGGTCGCGGCGCAGGCGCTTCAAGGTCTCGCGTGCGTCCTCAAGCTCGCGCTCAGCCTCCGTCAACGCTTCGCTGCGCGCTTCCCGCCGCGCTCGCTCGGCCTGCTCCAACTCGCGCTCGGCCGCACCCCGCAGGGCACGCGCTTGCTCTTCCTCAGCGCGCGCGCGTTCGCGAGACGCGTCGGCGTCGTCGCGGCGACGCCGGATATCCTGGAGAAGGTTGTCCACCCGGAGCTCATCAGGATCGAGCATCCCTGAGGCCGCATCGAGGATCTCCGATGGCATGCCAAGGCGACCAGCGATAGCCAAGGCATTCGATCGCCCAGGGACACCGATCATCAGCCGGTAGGTGGGTGCCAGGGTCGTCACGTCAAACTCGACGCTCGCGTTCTCCACGCCCGGTGTCGCGAACGCGTAGGCCTTCACTTCGGGATAGTGCGTCGTCGCGACCACGAGCGGTCCGAGTTCCAGGAGACGGCTGACGATGGCCCGGGCCAAAGCTGACCCCTCCTGAGGATCGGTCCCGGCTCCCAACTCGTCGAGAAGCACCAGGTCGTCTGGCGTGACATGCCGCAGCATGGCAATGACGGTCCGGATGTGCCCTGAGAACGTCGATAGGCTTTGCGCGATGCTCTGCTCGTCTCCAATGTCGATGAACACCGCTGGAAACACCGAAACCACGGAGGTGTCGTCGGCGGGAATGAAGAGTCCGGTCTGCGCCATCAACGTCAGAAGTCCAATGGTCTTCAACGCGACGGTCTTGCCCCCGGTATTTGGCCCAGTGATCAGCAACACGCGGAAGTCCTCGCCGAGGTCGACGTCGATGGGCACGACCTCCGCCGGATCGAGCAACGGGTGCCGCGCGCGACGCAGCGATAACCGGTGCTCGGGATGTCCGCCTGGATTCGTTGAATTGCCATGCCACAATGCCGGCCGGTGCGCGCGCATCTCGAAGGAAAGGCGCGCTTTAGCCATCGCCAGGTCGATCGCCGCGACCGCCTCAACCGCACTGCAGATCTCGTCCGCCCGGGAGCCCGTCTTGTCGCTGAGCGCGTCAAGGATGCGGTCGATCTCGTGCTGCTCGTCGAGCTGACGTTCCCGCCAGCGATTGTTCAACTCGACAATCTCGAACGGCTCGACAAACAGCGTCTGTCCGCTCGCCGATGTATCGTGCACCACACCTTGCAGCTGGGCTCGGGCGTCCGACCTGACCGGGACGACATACCGGCCATCCCGGGTCGTGATGATCGAGTCCTGAAGAACGGACGCGTACTTGCCGCCGCTGACAAGCGCATTGAGACGCTCCATGAGCCGGCTGTGGGCAACCCGGACGTCTCTCCTGATACGGCTGAGCTCCGCACTCGCGGTGTCGAGGACATCTCCCCGGGGGCCAATAGAGCGATTGATATCGGCTTCGAGATCGGGCAACTCGGCAAGATGATCGACGAACTCGAGCAATCGAGGGAATCGCGACTCGACCATCGGTAGCCGGAGAAACGCTCGCCGGAGGTTCCGCGAGGCCGAAACCAGGTCGAGCACTTGAAGGAGCTCGGCGGGTTGGAGCCGGGCGCCTTTCGCCGCCCTTTGCGCCAGGACGCGTACGTCTCGTGCACCGCCTATCGTGACATCGGGAAACTCCGTCAGAAGGTCGACGGCCTCGGAGGTCACATCGAGGAGATAGGCGACATCCTGCTCGTCACCGCTCGGACCGAGCTCACGCGCTTTCTCGCCAGCGACGCTGAAGCGACAGAGCCTGGCGAGGTGATCGAGAATGGCTGGGAATTCGAGCTTGGCGAGAACTTGGTCATGCACGATCGGGATCCCCAAACGCAGTAATCGACAATCGGCTCAGTGTAGCGCCAGAAATGAGACCCTTGGTGTGAAAGAATTGTGTTGACACGAACATGCGTTCTCTCCTATGCTCTGCTGCAGACCCAGCTCGCCCCTTCAAGGCGGGCATGTGCGGCGCAATTGGCCCGCGAGCCGCCGCAGAGACCTTTAGGAGCCGACCATGAAGACCGTGTCCCGCAGGCAACAAGCGATCCTCCAGTTCATCGAGCGTTTCCTCGACGAAAATGACTACCCCCCAACGATTCGTGATATTCAATCTGAGCTAGGCATCTCCTCGACTAGCGTTGTCGACTACAACCTGAAAGCGCTTGAAGCGCGCGGGCTCATCCGCCGCAACAGCAAGATTTCCCGCGGTATTGAGCTGATGAACCGGGGCTCGACCCGGCGCAACGTCGTGACCATCCCGGTGATCGGGCAGATCGCGGCGGGGCAACCGATTCCCGTCCCTGGGGATCTGGAAGGCTCAGACGTGACCGAAACGGTCGAGCTGGGATCCGACCTGGTGCGGAACAGCGGCCAGGGGCTCTTTGCGCTGCGTGTCAAGGGTCACTCGATGGTCGACGCGCTGATCAACGACGGAGACGTGGTCATTCTCAAGCAGCAGGAAACGTGCGAGAACGGTGAGACCGTCGCCGTGTGGCTCAAAGACCAGCGCGAGACGACCCTGAAGCGGTTCTACTTGGAGGGAGACCAGGTCCGGTTGCAGCCGGCGAATGTGACGATGGATCCCATCTTCACACCCGCCGAGAATGTCGAAGTCCAGGGCCGCCTGGTGACGGTCGTTCGCTCGGACCTCTAGATCCCGATTCAGGCAGGGAGAGCGGCGGCAACGTTTGAGAGACTGATCCTCCATGGCAGTCAAGGTCGACTCCTCGATAGCGAGTTGACCTGGGACGTTGGCCGCCGTCCGACTCCGATGTATGGCCGGAATCCAGTGGCCCAAGTCGGGACCACGAGTATCCCTGGATCTGGTCCACCCGTTTACGAACTGGCCAGGACCATTTTCGCGGGCTGCTAGACTCTCTCGCGTGATCTGAGCCGGATAGCCTTCCGCAGGCTGGCAATCGCGTACGAGGTCGTGCTCGTGGAGACCGCCCTACTGACCGGCATCGGGCTCGCGGCGCCCGCCGGTCTCAACGCCTATATCCCACTCCTCGTGCTTGCGCTTGCCGACCGCGCCACGACCCGCGTCACGCTTGGTGCGCCATATGACGTTCTCTCGTCTAATCTGGGACTCGCGATCCTGATTCTCCTCCTCACGGTGGAGGTCGCGGTCGACAAGGTCCCCGGGATTGACCACGTCAACGACATCATCCAGTCGTTTGTGCGGCCCGCGGCAGGCGCCATCGCCGCACTTGCGTCGACCAGCGGCGCGGTGGCGATAAACCCGGCGGTGGTGGTCCTTCTCGGGCTGGTGGCGGCGGGATCGGTCAATCTAGTGAAAGTCACCACTCGCCCGGCCGTAACCGTCGGAACCGCCGGCGTTTTCAATCCTGTCGTCAGCCTGGTCGAGGACGCCATCGCCGTTCTTGTCTCAGTGGTGGCCATTTTCCTCCCCTTCCTGGTAATCCTCTTCCTCGTGATCTTCGTGGTTTCTTCTATCCTTCTCTTGCGTCGAGTCCGCCGTCTACGGTCCATTAACGAATAGCAGCGGCGTGACTTCGCGGCGACCGCATATGGCGCGTGACTCTGATCTACAGGTCGAGAGATAGATATGCCCAGCGTACAGGTCAAGGACTACTACCAGATGCTCGGCGTCCCCCGGACGGCGACCGAGAAAGAGATCCGCTCGGCGTACCGCAAGCTGGCGCGGCAGCATCATCCTGATCTCAATCCGGGTGATAAGAACGCCGAGGAGCGATTTAAGGAGATTAACGAAGCGCACGAGGTCCTCACTGATGCTGACAAACGGAAGCTCTATGACCGGTTCGGTGAGGACTGGCAACGGTACCGCGAGGCGGGGTTCACGGGAGACGAGCAGTTCACTGCCCCCGGCCCATCAGGCGCGCCCGGTCCCCGTGGAGGACGGAGCGCCACATTTGATCCGAACGATTTCAATCGGTGGTATTCGAGCCAGGATGATGGCTCTGGCGGCTACACGTTCTATTCAACCGACGAAGGGGACGCGTCGCACTCGGACTTCTTCGAAACGCTCTTTGGGAACCGCGGCTCGCCCTTCGATCGTTTCAGTGGCTTCGGTGGCGGATTTACTTCGACGCGGGCACGATCTCAAGCGGGAACCCGAGCCGCACGACCGCAACGCGGAGAGGACATCGAGGTTCCCGTCGAAATCTCGTTCGATGAGGCGTTCCGAGGAACCACACGTCAGCTTCAGTTGCAGGTATCGGAGCCGTGCCCAACCTGTGGAGGCACAGGCGAAGCACGTGGCCAGGAGTGCCCGACCTGCGATGGGACCGGCTTTGTGCGACGCACGAAGACCCTCGAAGTGAACATTCCGGCTGGTATTGACACCGGCAAGCGAGTGCGTGTGGCTGGCCAGGGTGGTCCCGGGGTGAACGGGGGCAGCGCCGGCGATGTCAATCTGATTGTCACGATAAGACCGGATAGGCGCTTCGAGCGGGAGGGCGACAATCTGCGGACGGAGGTTGACGTTCCGGTGACGACCGCCGTGCTCGGGGGCGAAGTCGAGGTGCCGACACCGACGGGAAGAGTGGCTTTGACAATTCCGCCCGAGACGCAGAGTGGCAGGAGCTTCCGACTGCGCGGGATGGGCATGCCGAAGCTGCGGGGTGCCAAAACCGAGCGCGGCGATCTCATGGCGCGGGCCCGCATCGTCACGCCAACGAGCCTTTCGGACCGAGAGCGGGAGCTATTCGAGGAGCTACGCCAACTGCGCCCGGAGAAGCGATCCTGATGGCCCGGCAGCAGAGACCCGATACTCTCCGGGTAACGGTGACCGATTGGATGATGGAAGACGGCCCGCAACATGAGCCGCGCTACGCGATATCCGTCGTTGCCGCACGCTGCGGCGTCCGCAAGGGAACGCTACGACGCTACGAGGAATGGGGACTGCTCGAGCCGGTACGTTCGGGTCGACAGCGCCTCTACTCTGAAGCAGACATCGAACACGTGCTGCGGATACGCCGCCTTGTTGAAGATCTTGGCGTCAATCTGGCCGGGGCCGCGGCCGTGCTTCATCTCCGCCAGCAGGTGAT
>JAHWJF010000054.1 GCA_019348515.1 Chloroflexota bacterium
ATGAAGACTGATGCGTCGATGCGAGCGAGTATCCTGGCCATCAAGGAATCGCTAGTCCTGGACCGGGCCGGCTAACCCAGGCACAGCAAAGAACGCCCGCGTTCTCGGCCCTAGCTGGCTGCTTCCGAGTTCAGGTACGCCGCAATATCCGCAATTTGACGGTCGCTGATTTCAGTGGGGAGATATGGTCCGGGCGGGGAGGCGTGGCCAATGCCTTCGCGTACGAGCGGCAGCAATGAATCTGCCGTGACGGAGGAACCTGGGCTGCCGGGCGAGAGAATGTCGGGACCCGCGCCCCCCGGGCCATGACATCCACTGCACCAGGTAGTGAACTGACGGCGCCCCTGAGTTACATCGCCCAGCGTCGCGGCGCCAGGTGAACTCGCCGCCAGGAGTCGCGCCGCGGCGGTGGCGCTTGCAGCCTCGGTCGCCGACGCTATTTGCTCCGCACTGAGAGTAGCTGTCGGCGTGATCCCCAGTGCCTGGTTGATCTGGTCTTCCGTCGCGCGACCGCAGGCCGCGCCTGCCAGTGCCACGCCGACCACCATGAACAAGAGTGTGAAGCGTCGACGCACAGGTTTCACCCCATCTCGAGCATCCGTGGAGTCGGCACGGTGATTCGCCAGCCGCGGGACGGCGGTTTGGGTCGCGCGAGGTTAGCAAGGAGACCGGGTCGTGTCAATCATGGCGCCTTGGTGGAGGCGGCCTGGAGGGCTGAGTCCAATCGTTTTGACCAACGCGGATAGACGAGGAGTGCGATGCCAGTCGCAATGAGTCCCCAACTCAGCCAGTACGCCGCGGGCAACGGCCCAAGATAGAGGCTGTCAGTGCGTATTCTCTCGATCAGGAAGCGCGCTAGGCCATAACTCATGAGATAGAAGGCGAGGACGTCACCGTGCTTGAGCCATTTCGATCCTGGAATCCGGATTGCAAGCCAAGCCAGAGCTAGGGCGTTCGTCAGATTGAACAATGATTCATAAAGGAAGGTCGGATGGAACCGATCGACATCGGCAAACGCGGCGGGTCGCTGGCCGGGATCGATCCAGAGGCCCCAGGGAGCGTTGGTCGGAGTTCCAAATGCCTCCTGATTTGCCCAATTGCCCCAGCGTCCTATTGCCTGTGCGAGCGCTACGCCCGGAATTACGGCATCGGTCCATCTGAAGAACGGTTGCCGTGAGCGCCAGCAAAGCACCGCGAATCCCAGGGTTCCGGCGACGAGAGCGCCATGAAAGGAGAGTCCACCCAGGCGGATGTTGATAGCCTCCCATGGGCGATCCAGAAAATACCCGGAGCGTAGCGCGACATAATACGCGCGAGCACCTAGGATTGAGAACAAGACCACCCAGGGCGCCGCGTCCAAAACCCAATCGGGATCCAAGCCAACACGCGCGGCCAGAACTCGAGTGAGCCAGACGCCGCAAATCACGCCGGCAAGCATGAAAAGGGCGTACCAGCGAACATCGATGCCGGCAATCGAGAATGCCACGGGGTCGGGAGGCGAAGGCATTACCGATTTTCAGCCGATGCGAAACATATCAATGGGAAAGGTTGGGGGCTGAGAGATCAGACTCGCCCAGAAAGTCGGCGAGGTCTGCCCGGCTCGGCAGGCCCGCCCATGCCCCTTGTCGCGTCGTGGCCAGGGCGCCGGCGGCGGCGGCATAGCGGATATCGTCGACTGAGAGGCCCCCCCACTGTGACGCCAGCGACCGCGCAATAATCGCGGCAGTAAACGCATCACCCGCCCCCGTAGGCTCAATCGCGTCAACCGCAAAGGCCGGCACGAAAGTGACCGTGGGTTCGCAGGTGAACCAGGATCCACGCTCTCCATCGGTGAGCACGACTGCTTGAGCTCCAAAGGCGAGAACGGTCTCGATTGCGGACTGAGGGGAGGTCGCTGATCCGAAGAGTCCGGTAGCATCGTCGAGGCTCAGTTTGACGAGCTGACTATGACTGGCGATCTCCTGACAAAGGGAGCGAGCGCTCCCGAGATCCGACCAGAGCGTAGGCCTCAGGTTGATGTCGAACACGACGGGTACACCACTCTGGCCCGCAAGGGCGACAGCCTCCAGGATGGCGTTTCTCGACGGCTGTGAGGAAAGTGAAACAGATCCAACGACTAGCGCGGCGAGACTCGGGATATCAGCGGCGTGCGCGTCGGCCGCGGTGAGACGGGTATCCGCTCCCCGCAAGAGCCAGAAATGCCCGTCGCCACGCTCGTCTTTCCATGCATAGGCGAACGTCGTTGTCTCTTCGTCGGTCCGCTGCAGGCGAGACGTATCGACCCCTTCCGCGGCAAGTTGGACTCCGAGCCGCGATCCAAACGGATCGTTGCCGACGACGCCGCAGAACGCGCTCGGCAGGTCGAGACGCGCCAGCGCGACGGCGACGTTCGCTGGCGCCCCACCCGATCTCGCCACGAAGGTCTCCGCCAGGTCCAAAGTCGGCGCGCCGTCGGCCACGATGAAGTCGATGAGGATTTCACCAATCGACAACACCTGTCCGGCAATGATCGACGCGGCGGGGGCCATCGCTAGATCACGGCTGAGCGCGCAGTGCTGGAACTGGTTTCCCGGCGAACTTCGTACACTTCGCGAACGCCTTCGAGTTTCTGAAGAATCGTGCTCAGCTGACCGATCCCCTCAACCTCAACGGTCGCGTACAGTGTAACGGTGCGGTCATCGTGCGTCGTCGTCAACACACTGATGATATTGACCTTTTCGTCAGCCAGGACGGTGCTCACGTCTTTGAGCAACCCCACTCGGTCCCAGGCTTTGATCTGTACCGTGACCGGGAACGTGGCCTCCCCGTGGTCCCCCCACGTAACAGGCACCAGTCGTTCCGGTTCAGCAACGTTCACCATATTGGGGCAGTCCACCCGATGGACGGTGATGCCGCGGCCCCTCGTGACAAATCCAACAATCGGGTCGCCATTGACGGGCCGGCAGCACGTCGCGACATTCGTAAGGAGATCCCCTACGCCCATCACCTGGACTCTTGGGGGGGTGCGCGGCACCTGAATGTTCGCAGATGGCAGGAGCACTTCCTGCTCGCCGTGTTGCGCGAGGCGGACCGCGATCCGTTGGGACGAGATCGCACCATAGCCGATGGCGGCGAGGAGGTCTTCGAGCTTGGGATATTGTGGAAACGCCTTCAGCAGATCATCGGGCTTGAGCTCGACGCTCAGTCGCCGGAGCTCGCGCTCAAGTATCTCGCGCCCCTGGGCAATGTTCTCCTCCCGCTCCTGGCTACGGAACCAACGCCGGATCTTCTCTCGCGCTGACGCCGTGGTCACATATTCCGATGAAGAGAGAAGCCAGTCGCGGTTCGGCCCGGACTTCGAGCGGCTGGTCAGGATCTTGACGACCTGGCCGTTTTGCAATCGGTAGTCGAGTGGGACGAGCTGGTCGTTTACCTTTGCGCCGACGCACTGATGCCCCACTTCGGTGTGGATTCGGTAGGCGAAGTCAACAGGCGTTGCCCCGGCTGGTAATTCGATGATGTCGCCCGCGGGCGTAAAAACGTAGATCTGCTCTTTGAAGACGTCCGACTTGAGGGACTCGACAAATTCCTCGGCGTCGGCAACCTGGTCCCGCCATTCCATGAGCTGCCGGAGCCAGGCGACTTTGGCTTCGATCCGCGCGTCTGATCGACTGCCTTCTTTGTAACGCCAGTGTGCGGCGACTCCATGCTCCGCAGTGCGATGCATCTCCCAGCTACGAATCTGAATCTCGATGGCATGACCGCCGGGCCCAACGACCGCCGTGTGGAGAGACTGGTACATGCTGTCCTTTGGAGTCGCGATGTAGTCGTCGAACTCACCGGGAAGCGGGTGCCAGCGGGCATGGACAACGCCAAGGGCACCGTAGCAATCCTTGCGGTCGTTCACGAGTACTCGCAGACCGATGACATCATAGATCTCATCAATGGATCGGCCCTTGGACAGCATCTTCCGGTAAATCGAATAGATATGCTTTGTGCGACCCGTGATCTCGGCGTCGATTCCTGCTTCGCGCAGTGTTTCGAGGAGTTCCGCCTTGACCTCCTCGATGTAAGGCGCCGAATCGCGTGCCCGTTGCTCAAACTCGCGGCTAAGGGCTTTGTACGCCTCGGGGTTGATGTACCGGAAGGCGATATCTTCGAGCTCGGACTTGAATTGCCAGATGCCGAGCCTGTTCGCCAGCGGCGCAAATATCTCAAGCGTTTGGTGGGCAATGCGTGCTTGCTTCTGTGGCGACAGCGCGTCGAGAGTTCGCATGTTGTGGAGGCGGTCAGCGAGTTTGATGAGGACGACGCCAATATCGTCGACCATAGCCAGGAACATCTTGCGGAGGTTTTCGGCCTGTTGTGCCTTCTCCCGCGAACCCGCGTTCTCACCGTCATCGGCGGTCAAGGGGATGCGACCCAGCTTGGTGACCCCGTCGACCAGCCGCGTAACCCGTTCGCCGAACTCGGATTCGATCCGCTCCAGAGTTACCGGGGTATCTTCGATGACGTCATGCAGCAGCGCACCGGCAATCGTTTCGACATCGAGCTGCATCTGTGCCAGGATCGTGGCCACGGCAATAGGGTGCATAACATACGGCTCGCCAGACCGCCGGACATCCCCATCGTGGGCCTCGATCGCGAGCTGAGCAGCCCGGGTGACAATGTCCAAACTTGCCGCGGGAGACGCAGCACTGATAGTTTGAACAAGCTGCTCGAGAGCATCGCAGATTTCTGCTGGCCGACCGTCGGAGCGTGCGGTCGCTGACGGTTCCCGGCAAAGCTCCGTGAGCGTCGGTGAGATGGCTGGCGCTCGTTCTGGTACGGGCGAGCGTCTGGGTGACATTTCAGTAAATGCTTTCAGGGGTAAATCCACAATCCTTGGGCAATCGAGGGTCGAAACTGTAGAGAAGTCTCGGCTCCACGTCAACGGCAATTAGGCAAGCAATGGAAAACCTTTGAGTCGCGGGAGCTAGCGATGCTGGTCACGCTCGTCATGTGTACCATAAGTGGCAGTGGCATCCTCAACGGATCGGGTTGTTCGCAAGGCCAGGCTAATGAGTCGAACCATGGTTGTCGATTCTGCAAGTGCAAGTGACAGACTTCTCCATCCCGACGAGGCGCGGGAGAAGATTTTTGAGCGGTTGCGGCAGTTGCCAGCACAGGAGGTCGCGCTACGAGATGCGCCATGGCGGGTGCTCGCCAGAGACGTGGTGGCGGCTGAGGACCATCCTCCGTTTCCCGCGGCAACAATGGACGGATACGCCGTCATCGCGGACGACCCGTCGCCCTGGCGTGAGATCGTCGGCAGGCAGACGGCCGGGTACGTAGACGAGATCGACGTCACTCTCGGCACGGCGGCGTGGATCACAACGGGCTCCCCAGTTCCGCGCGGAGCGACCGCGGTCGTACCGGTGGAAGTCACCGAGCTCGCCGACGAGCACGTGATCATTCACCAGGATCACGTCGAAGCCGGGGCGAATATCCGGCCCGTCGGGATCGACTTGGCGAAGGGCGCCAGCATCCTGCGAGCCGGTGACGTGCTTGGCCCCCCCGAAATGGGACTGCTGGCCGCGATGGGAGTCGATCCTGTGTCGGTTGTGCGACGGCCAAGAGTGAGCGTACTGTCGACTGGGAACGAGCTTGTCGAACCGGGAGAAACGCCCGGCCCCGGTCAGATTCGTGACTCTAATCGTTTCAGCCTGATCGCGGCGCTGCAGGAAGCCGGCGCGGAGGTCATCTGGGATGGGCGAGGAGCCGATGATCTCGACGCGCTAAGAATGTCGCTGATTACGCGCGTCGCGGAAAGTGATGTCGTCATCACCAGTGGTGGCGTCTCAATGGGTGATCTTGACCTGATCAAACCGCTCCTCTCCGAACTTGCCGACGTGCACTTCCGACGTGTGTTCATGAAGCCGGGTAAGCCGTTCAATTTCGCGACTTCTGGTGATGCGCTCATATTCAGCCTTCCAGGCAACCCGGTTTCCGCGCTCGTCAGCTTCGAGGTTTTCTTGCGGCCGGCGTTGCGCAGCATGCTGGGAGCGAAAGAGATTGATAGGCCTCAAGTGCAAGTGCGGATCGCCCATGCCGTTCAGCCGTCTGATCGTATTGAGTTCCAGCGAGCTGTTGTTGCGGTAACCCCGGATGGAAGCCTCGAGGCACGGACCACAGGTTCCCAGGCGTCATCCCGGTTAGCGTCTCTCATCGGCGCCAACGCGCTGGTCGTCATTCCTCCAGGTACGGACCGCCTCGCTGCCGGTTCGCGTGTTGATGCGCTTCTGGTGGCGCCCATTGCTTCCGGCACTCGTTAGTCAATGCAAACAGCAGGACGCCGAAAACGATTGGACGGTCTTGGGCCGTACGCAGACGTCGGGCGGCGCTGCTACCATCGACTCGCGTCGCAGGGACTCGAGTCTATCGGACGAGCATGCGGTTGTGCCGTAGTAGGGTATGGAAGGAGCGCATGATGGAACCGGGCGAGTTGAAGTATGGAGTGCCAAATGTGGTCTACGACATCATCCAGACCGTTGGTAACCTCCTCCAGGGCGTAGAGAAAATGATGGAATACGCGGAAGACGCCGAGAAGGCCGGTGATGGCGAGGCGGCGACAGTGTTTCGTACGGTGGCCGATGGGAATCGGGTGGCTTCACAGGCGTTATTGAGGCGGCTGAACGCGCACCTGAACAATCTCTAATTCGTCGGCTCCTTCGCGTCTCGCTGCACCCATCCGGGCTGACCGGATCAGTGATCGGTCCGTCAATCGGCTCAAGCCCCTGTGAGTCGGCTTGGTATCCGGGTAGCACGTTCTTACGGAAGGTCACGTGGAAATCAACGTTCGCTACTTCGCCATCATTCGCGAGATTGTCGGTCGCTCCGTGGAGCAGCGCTCGGCGCCGGAGGGGACGACAGCCGGGGATGTCTTCGACGCACTCGCCGGCGATTTTCCACGACTTCAACGCATGAAACCCGTGACGATGCTGATGGTCAACAAATCCTATGTGACTCATGACCATGCGTTGAGCGACGGTGATGAGCTTGCGCTTATCCCTCCCGTGAGCGGTGGCGAGGGAAAGCGCTTCCGGATTCAGTCTGAAGCGCTCGATCCCCGGCTGACTGAATCACTTGTCGCCCATGCTGGGGCGGGCGCCATCGCGACGTTTATCGGGACGGTGCGTGACCACGGTCGTGGCAGGGAGGTGACCCATCTCGAGTACGAAGCCTATGCTCCGGCTGCCGAGCTCACACTGGAGCAGATTGGAGAGGAAATCCGGGAACGGTGGGGCGTTGATCGCGTAGCCATCATCCACCGTGTCGGCTCACTGGAGATTGGGGAAGCAAGCGTTGTCATAAGCGTGGCGTCGGCCCATCGTGAGGCCGCCTTTGACGCGTGCAGGTACGCGATCGAGCGGATCAAAGAAATTGTGCCTATTTGGAAGAAAGAGCACTACGCCGATGGCGCCGCGTGGTTGGGGAGCGAGCACGATTATCAAGTCGAGACTGGCCGACTGGCAGGCGAGAGCTAGGCCGGTCTTCCGTTCCAGGACACCGTGGTGGTCGATTGAATAAATTGATCAAGAACTCTACAATAGCATCCGAGCATCGCCTCGTTCTTACCCTCTGAGGAGCAGATCCACCATGACAGAGACTGCCGTTGGTTCCGTCAAAGACGCCAATCTTGATCTCACACCGCGACGAAAGCGGCCCGCCATCGCGAATGACGCAACGGAGCTGATCGGCAACACGCCGCTGGTGCGGCTGTCGCGGTTCACGGGCGATACTCCCGGAATTCTTGTCGGCAAACTCGAGTCGTTCAGTCCGGGCTTTTCGGTCAAGGACCGCATTGGCGTGGCAATGATCGAGCAGGCAGAGGCAGAGGGGACCATCCAACCCGGAGTCACGACGATTGTGGAGCCGACCAGCGGGAACACCGGAATCGCCCTGGCGTGGGTCGCCGCCGCGAAGGGATACCGACTCATCTTGACGATGCCAGAAAGTATGAGCTTGGAGCGTCGCGTCTTGCTTCTTGGCTATGGTGCGGAGCTGGTGCTCACGCCTGCGTCCGAAGGTATGTCCGGCGCCGTGCGGCGGGCCGAGGAGATTGTCGCGGCAACGGCGAACGCCTGGATGCCGCAGCAGTTCGAGAATCCGGCTAATCCGGAGATCCACCGACGCACGACCGCTGCGGAACTCTGGGACGACACTGACGGTAAGATCGATATCCTCATCAGCGGCATCGGCACCGGTGGAACGGTCACGGGTGCAGGACAGGTGCTAAAGCGGCTCAAGCCGGAGCTCCAGGTCGTGGCGGTGGAGCCGGCGGAATCTCCGCTGCTGGCAACCGGCCAGGCGGGTCCACACAAGATTCAAGGCATCGGAGCGAACTTCGTGCCTGATGTTCTCGACCGCGATATCTACGATGAGATCATCCATGTGGACGTCCAGACCGCCGTCGCTGCCGAGCATGAACTGATGGTCAAGGAGGGGCTCCTGAACGGGATCTCTGGCGGAGCCGCCGCTGCGGCGGCGCGCGAGGTAGCCAGACGACCCGAGAACCAGGGCAAGCTGATCGTCGTGGTCCTGCCCGATTCGGGTGAACGGTATTTGAGCACAGTCGCCTTCGCGGACCTGCGAGACCGCGCCGCGGCGATGAGCGCCGGTTAGTCTTCCTGGTGCTTGTGATCGAATAAACAGCGGCCGGCAAACTGCCGGCCGCTGTTTATTCGATCGTCGTGCCTTCTCTACGAGCAGCCCAAGCTGTTACCACAATTCAGGCACTTGTAGCAGGATCCATTGCGTACCGTTATGTGCCCGCATACGTCGCAGAACGGTGCGTCACCCATCATCTCGGAGAGGTGTGTGCTCATCACGCTGACAGCCGTGGTGCCCTCCAGCATCGTGGATGTAGAGCTGGAATCGTGACCATGTCTGCCATTTCCGTTTCGCCCGGGACGGACAGTCGACGAGGTGTTCGTAGCGGCGGGCGGACTCTGGTCAACGTTCCCGGCGGGAGCGTCATAGCCGGTCTCGCTCGCTCCGCCATCGGAGAGCTCCTCCGTAGCCGGTTCGTCCAGCTCAGGCGGAACTTGCGTCAGATCGGTGCGCCCGAGGTATTCGAGTCCCAGAACTCGGAAAACGTAGTCGATGATCGAAGTCGCCATCTTGATATTGGGGTGACCCGACACCATCCCCTGCGGCTCGAACCGCGTGAAGGTGAAAGTCTCGACAAACTCCTCGAGCGGCACCCCGTACTGAAGACCCTTCGAGATGGCGATGGCGAAGCAGTTGATCATCGAGCGGAACGCGGCGCCCTCTTTGTGCATATCGATGAAGATTTCGCCGATGCTGCCATCTTCGTACTCGCCGGTGCGGAGGAAGACCTTGTTTCCGGCGACGCGAGCTTCCTGCGTGAACCCGCTGCGCCGCGCCGGCAGCCGGCGCCGGACTGGCTGCGATTGAGTAGCGGCGGCGGTCGCTGTAGTCGACGGCGCGGCAGCCGCGCGCTCCTGCTCCCACTCGGCCCGTGCTCGCGCCAGCGCTTCGGTCACCGCTTCCGCTGTCGCTTGCTCGATGCGAAGCTGAATCTCGCTCTCCGACGTGGCTTCCGCATCGGTGAAGACTTTGGGGTCACTCTTCGCGGAGAGCGGCTGGCTCAGTTTGGAACCATCACGGTATAGGGCCATCGCCTTGATACCGTGTCGCCAGCTCTGCTCGTAGGCGTCGAGCACGTCTTCGACGGACGCTTCGTTCGGCATGTTGATCGTCTTCGAAATCGCGCCGGAGAGGAAGCTCTGGGCAGCGCTCATCATCCGGATATGACCCATATGGTGGATGAATCGCGTCCCTGTTTTCCCGCATTTGTTGGCACAGTCAAAGACCGGAAGATGCTCGTCACGGAGGAACGGCGCGCCCTCAACCGTCATCGAGCCGCAACTAACGATGTTGGCTTCGTCGATCTCGTGCTGGCGGAAACCGAGCGCCCGCAGCAGATCGAATCCAGGTTGACTCGCGTCAGCGACGGATATTCCGGCGCGCTGCAACGCCTCTTCTCCGAGTGCCCAGACATTGAAGGCAAACCCGAGCTCGAACACCCCGGGCAATGATGCCTCGATCTTGTCGATGTCACTATCGAGGAATCCACGATCCCGAAGTGAGGCGCGGTTGATGTGTGGGGTGCCGTCGAGCGTCATCGTCCCGAGCACATACCTCAGGATCGCACGCTGCTCCTCATCGGAGTAGCCGAGATTGCGCAGAGCGGGTTCGATGCTCTGGTTGGCGATCTTGAAGTAGCCGCCACCCGCCAGCTTCTTGAACTTCACCAGCGCAAAATCGGGCTCGACACCGGTCGTATCGCAGTCCATCAACAGACCAATGGTGCCGGTGGGGGCGAGCAGGGTCGTCTGAGCATTTCGATACCCATGCTTCTCCCCTTCCGCCAGGGCGCGATCCCATGAGTCGCGCGCGGCGGCGAGCAACGGTCCCCGCACGCGGTCGGCCGATACAGGCATCGGCAGCACGGAGAGCTGCTCATACTCCGAAGAAGCGGCGTCGTATGCCGCCCGCCGGTGATTCCGGATGACCCGCAGCATATGCTCGCGGTTCGCGGTGAACCCGGGGAATGGTCCCAGGTGCCCGGCCAGCTCAGCCGAGGCGGCGTAACTCTCGCCTGTCATCAACGCCGTGATCGCGCCAGCGTAGGCCCGAGCCTGATCAGAGTCGTACGGCATTCCGAGGAGCATCAGCACCGTGCCCAGGTTGGCATAGCCGAGGCCAAGTGTGCGGTAGTCATACGACAACCGTGCGATCTCTTCGCTGGGGAACTGGGCCATGAGCACGCTGATCTCGAGCACGATGGTCCACAACCGGACGGCATGCCGGAACGACTGGACGTCGAACTCACCGGTTTCCGGATCAAGGAACTTGAGCAGGTTCAACGACGCCAAATTGCAGGCCGTGTTATCGAGGAACATGTACTCCGAACATGGGTTGCTGGCGTTGATGCGGCCAGCTTCGGGGCAGGTGTGCCAGTCATTGATCGTCGTGTCGAACTGGAGACCCGGATCAGCGCACTGCCATGCCGCCTCCGCGATCTGCTTCCAGAGGTCGCGCGCCTTGATGGTCTTGCTGACGTGCGAGGGATCGGTCCGCCACCGCAAGTGCCAGTCGTCGTCGCGCTCGACCGCCTTCAGGAACGCATCGCTGACTCGAACCGAGTTGTTTGAATTCTGCCCGGAGACCGTCCCATATGCTTCGCCGTTGAAGTCGCTGGGGTACCCCGCGGCGATGAGGGCGGCGACCTTCTTCTCCTCATCAACCTTCCAGTTGATGAATTTTTCGATATCAGGATGGTCGACGTCGAGAACGACCATCTTCGCGGCGCGGCGGGTCGTGCCGCCGCTCTTGATCGCGCCAGCCGCACGATCGCCAACGCGGAGGAAGCTCATGAGTCCCGACGACGTGCCCCCACCGGAAAGGGGCTCGCCTTCGCCGCGGACAGCGGAGAAGTTCGTGCCGGTTCCGGAGCCATATTTGAAGATTCGGGCCTCGCGAACCCAGAGATCCATGAGACCGCCCGGTTCCACGAGCGAGTCGTTCGCGCTCTGAATGAAGCAGGCATGTGGTTGGGGGCGCGTGTAGGCGTCGTCACTGGCTTTCACCTGACCATCAGCCGGGTCGACGTAATAGTGGCCCTGTGCAGGACCCGTGATCCCGTATGCCCAGGCCAGCCCAGTGTTGAACCACTGAGGCGAGTTCGGCGCCACCATCTGATGAACAAGCATGTACGCAAGCTCATCCTGAAAC
>JAHWJF010000055.1:0-8329 GCA_019348515.1 Chloroflexota bacterium
GGGACCACCTGAGAGGCCAGCTCGCGGCGGGGTGCGAAGAGACCTCTGATGATGGTCACGAAGGCCGAGCGGATCGTTGCGGGGATCATGGGCTCCTCCTTGCGGTGATCCGGCTAACTGTCATAACCCGGCATCGCCAGCGTTGGCATCGGGGCACACCCTTGCCACTCCGAAGAACGGACGACCGCGGTGCCGCCTTCGGAGGGGACCCCGCCGACTGCTCGACCAGGGCATCCCGGTCTCCACTGAACTTGGCCTGGATGCCCCGGAGGGTGCCTGACCATCACGGGGATACTCCGGAGGATGGCTCTCAACACGGCCTGTTCCGGCTACGCGGATCGCCGGAGTCAGGAACGGGTCCGCGGGCGGCGAGGGAGAACCGTTCTACCTGATGCGACCCTCACGCCCGAGACGAGTGTATGGGGCCAGAGTCAACAACTCGGTTAACCAGGGTGACCGAAAGGTGATATTCCGACACGGCCACGGTGATACCCCTAGACGCTCGGCAGTCGCGACCCGCATTCCTCACGACTGGGAGGTGTTGACCTGCTGTTGACCGATGTTGCCCTTGCTGTTGACCGCCGCCAGTTACCCTATTAGCGACGGCACGATGGAGGGGCTATGACCCTTGCCTAATGCAACCCGAGCCTCGACAGCGCCGTGGATGCCGAGCAGAGGAGACATGATGAAGACGCTGGCCCATCATCTGGTAGTCGTCGCCCGAGCCGTGTCCCGCGGGGCTGGTTGGGACCCATGTTGATCCGGGCGCCGATCCCGGTCCCGGTCCGCCTGATGCCCGTCGCTCTCGGTCCGGTTCGTCACCAATGCCGCTCCCGCTGACCTTGAACGTGGGCGCCTCTGTGAGCACCCATGACCCGTCCGACACAGAAGGAGGATGAGCGCGATGGCCCGCATGCCGGAACAGTGGCGTTTCCTCATGGGGGACGAGGTGTTGACGGCGGACGGGGCCTCCCTGGGTCTCGTCCTCGGCTTCATCCCGGAAGACCCTCCCGACGGCACCCCGGACTTCCTGATTGTCGAGAAAGGGATCATCAATCTCCACGACCTCTACGTCCCGGTTAGTGCCGTAGCCAGCTACACCGGGGGGAGGATCGTGCTGGAGGTGACCCAGGACGAGATCCCGGGCAAAGGCTGGGAGCGGCCACCAGCGGCGCCGGCTCCCTGAGCAGGGCGGCTGGGGACCCGACATCGATATGACCACGACAGGAGGCGGCATGGGACGCAAGATCATCGTCGACGGGGCCAACGTCGCCTACGCGGAGAAGGGGGAGCGCGGCGAGCCCAAGCTGGCCAATCTGTTGGCGGTACGCCGCCAGCTCCAGGACCTCGGCTATGACCCGATCATCGTCGTTGACGCCAGTCTGCGCCACACCATCGATGACGCCGAGCAGTACGAGACGCTGGAGGATGAAGGCGTCATTAAGCAGGCGCCGTCCGGGACCGAAGCCGACTACTTCGTGGTCCGGCTAGCTGAGGACTTCGAGGCCCGAATCGTCAGCAACGACCAGTTCGAGCCCTACCTTGATCGCTTTCCCGGGATTGCGGAGCGCCGGGTGCCGCTGATGATCGTTGACGGCGTCGTCGTCTTCCACCGCCTCGGTCCGGTCGAAGACTGACAAACCCCCGCGCACCGCACGTCCCCGCCCAACGCGGTGTTAGTCGCGAGATACTCACCAGCCACCTACCGACCCACCGTTGGTTCGTGAACAGGCTCGTTTGCCCTCGTGGGTGGGATCGTGTCCGGTGACGGCGATTACAGACAACTCTGAACGGCTCTCCCGAGTCGCATCTCCAGCCTAGGCAAGCGTCGGACTCACCCGTGGTGAGGAGGCAAGGAGCAGATCAAGCATCACTCGTCTATGAGGCGGTCATGCCGCCTCATGTTCGATTTGCCGCACATTGCCAATTACGAAGCGGCTCTTGGGAATAGCTGGCATCCGAGAGAGATCGATACTCAGATCCTGGAGCGGAACCTCATACTCCATGGCTGTCGTCAACTGCCTGACCGCGCCTTTCATGAGTTCAATTGCTGCCCATTCACCGGGACAGCGGTGCCCAGTGGCGAAGTCACCGCCCCCCTGCGGGATGAAATTGAACGCGCTGCCGTCCCAATGGCGGAACCGTTCTGGTCGAAAAAGGTTGGGGTCATCCCATATCCGCGGATCGTGGTTGGTGCCATAGGCATCCAGAATGACCCAGGATCCTCGGGGGAGGTGATGCCCCCTCCAGCTGAACTCGCCCATTGCCCGGCCGCCCATGAAGGGAAAGAACGGGTAGTACCGGCGGACCTCTTGCACGAAGTGCTCGAGGGCGTCGCCATCGCCGCCTACGATCTGCTCGCGACACTCGGGATGCTCATGCAGCGCGAGGGCCGCAAAGGTCACGAAGCGGTCGACAGCAACAGTTGGCCGCAACAGATTCACAAGCTCGATCGCCGCGATCTTCGTGTCCAGTAACTCGCCATCGAGATCCCGGTGCCAGGCGATAACATGGGCTGGACTCCCCGCGGGCACTCTTGGGTGGCCGGAGCGGATCTTGGAGATAACGCCTTCAGCCCAGCGCAGATTTCGCGCTCGGAGCAGGAGGCCCCATACCGTTTGGGGAAAAACCGTCCCAGAGCCGTCAACCATCGTGGTGAATTCCCGGGTTCGCTTCTTAGCTGACTGCTCAGAGAGGGGAATACCGGCCCAGGTGCAGACCGCGCGACAAAGAACCTCCTGGACTTCATGGTGGAGAACCACCTCATCCATGGACTCCCACGTGGGTATTCGGGAGTTCCACTGGTCGACCATGGCATCCACGAGTTTCTGGATGCTCCCCGGAGTCATGAATGACATGAACATCAGCTTGCGGTGGCGGTGCGCCAGACCATCCAGTTGTTGAACGCTCCCCTTGTCCTGAAGCAGCCGAACGGTGGTTGGCGGCATCGCCCCCTGGCGCGTAAAGCGATCGCCGCCATAGAAGAACTCTGCCGCTTCGTCTCCCACAATGCAGGTGGCTTTGCGCAGCATGAGGCGCGTGACGAAGATGTCGGAGCCGAGGCGGCGTCGCCGCTTCGCCATGAACGTGTAGCCATCGGCGAGGAGGGCGAGACTGCTGTCTGGATTGGGATCACTGGGAATAGCGGGCATAGGGCCTCCCTGGTCTAGTGCCTCAGAGTGATGTTGTGCCTATCACTCGCTCACGTCCGACATGAGTGCTACGCGCAAGATGGGGCTCACGATCGCAACCACGATGAAGACGAGTGATTAGTAGCGCTCTCTACCGTTGCAGGCGGCAGGCCCGGATAGCGATTCCACTCGTCCCAGCCAGTGGGATAGAGCGAGATGCCCTCGTGCGCCAGCAGACGCAGCCCAACGGAGGCTGCGGCGGCAGCGGATCCCACCTCGCCGCAGGTAATGACCCGCCACTCCGAGGTCATCCCGGCTTTGGCATACCGCATTCACGTCGGTGGTCCATCAGGAATTCCGATCTCTCTCACGATCACCACAAACTGGCGACCGTCAGGCATCTTTATCACGAAGCTGGGATCGATCGTCTCACCCGGTCGAAGCACCAGAGCGCCCCTCAAAGCGTGCGTGTCCAACTCCTCCTCGCCTTCGATCGTCTCCGCAACAAGAGCCCTGATCAGTTCCTCCAAATCCCCCGGATTTCGGATGATCTCCGTTGATGACATGCAACACCACCTTTCTCGTTCACTATTCGGACTATCTGTACAGGGCGGCATGTGCACGGAGTCGACCTATTAGCCGAGACCAACAGGATGCGCTGCGCTCGATCTCGTAAGCCCGATCTCCCTCCGTCACTCGTCGTAAGCAACATCGCAGGATTCGCTCGAGCTTGGCTCCCCTGGAGCCCTCCAGGCATGGCTGGCCATCGCGCGTGGGCTACGGGACTGCCGCACGCATGGTGAGGATCACGATCGCGAGGACGATGAAGACGACGGCAATGACGATCCAGAGCCAGAGTCCGAGACGCTTCTGCAGGCGGATTGGCCGCGTGCGGCGATCTGGGTCCGGCTGATCGGAATTCGTGTCAGGGGTTGTCGGCATGCTGCTCAGCACTCAATGGTGCCACCAAGGACGGCTCACGTCTTCCACGGCTTCCACGGCAAGCCACCACCAGCGGCTGTCACGTTAGCGCCTGCACCCTGCTCTCGTCACTGACGTCGGTCGGAACGCGCTCGTCCCTCCGAGGTCGCCGCACTCCGCTGCCACCTGGCGCAGCGCCACCTGGCTCGCGTCGACGACTGTCGCGTCCCAATCGGTCAACACGCGGGCCGTCGCGCGGCCGATGCCGATTGAGGCACCGGCCACCACGACAACAGCACGCTGAAGAGCGCTCCCCGCGCTCGTCATGCTCCTTCCTCGGCACTCTCTGCCGTGGCCCGCGGCAAATCCGGATAACGGTTCCACTCGTCCCAGCCGCCTGGGTAGAGCGACACGTCCTCGTGCCCCAGCAGACGCAGAGTGACATACGTCATCGCCGCGCCCGGTCCCGTCTCGCCGTAGGTGATGACCCGCCGCCCCGGGTCCACCCCGGCTGCGGCATAGTGTTCCTGCAGTGTCGCGGCATCGCGCCAGTACTGTGAGCCAGCGACCAGGTTGTCGGTGGCCGGGACGTTCACTGCACCTGGAATATGCCCGGCCGCGTACGCCTCGGGGGATCGGGAATCGACGAGCACGACCTGCTCGTCCTCGATCGAGGCTGCCACCTCATCCAGGGTGGAGAGGACCTCCTCGCGAAACGCGCCCTGGTAGGGGGTGAACTGATTGGTCACGCCTCCTGCCGGAGCCAACGGCGCCGCCGGCATGCCAGTCTCGGGAACCCCCCAGTAATCGGCCCAGGCCTGCCAGCCGCCGTTGAGCATCCGCTTGTCGTCGTGGCCGAAATAGTCGAGCACCCACCAGAGCGCCGCGGCGTCCATCGTGCCGCTGTCGTAGAGGACGATGGTGTCGCCCGGGGACCACGCGCCATCGGGAATCCCCATCTGCACGCTCCCCAACTGGATCGCGACCTGCTCACGCCAGAGTTGCAGCGTCTCCTCAGAAGTATCGGCCGGCAGCCAGAACTCTGGCGCAACTTGCCAGGCGCCGGGAACGCCACCCTGCGCCGCGGTGTCCAGTCCTTGCACCCCGAGAACATGCACGTTGGGTTGGTCGAGGTTCTGCTCCAGCCATGCGGGATCGACCAGCCACTCGGGGTGAGCGAACCCCTCCCCGGCCGTGGCTACCGGTTCCGGAGTGCCGATTCCGGGGACTTCGGGGTCCTCGATCGCGAACACATGGATCGCGATATCGGTCAGCTCGTCTCCGAGTTGGAGCAACCCGGCTTGTTCAGTGAGGATGGCGAGGCCCGCAAGACCCGACGCCTCGACCGGGCGCAGTGCCATCACCAGGGCGTCATCGCTGACGATGCCTCCCACATCGCCGCACGCCACCGGCGAGCCGAACTCGTCAGGACTCGGGTGAATGAGCACGGCATAGGGTTGATTCGCCAGGAGATCGCCGAACGGGACGTCGAGCGTCGCCGTCGTGCTCACGACCGGGGCAGCCGCCGGCGAACCCTGGAGCTCGCCGGCCCGAGGCACTGCGGCCTCGAGGATGAAAGCGGGGCGGGGGTCGAAGTCGGTGCAGGTTCCGCGATGCATGGTAGCGGGGTAGGGCGTCGTCGCCTCCTCGGGCACCACAGGCGTCTCGTCTTGGGCTCGGGTGGCTGGGACAGCAGCTGCCGCCATGCTCAGGCTCAGCGCTAGTGCCGCGATAGCGCTCCGCCAGTCTCTGGGTGTGGACGTTTCCATGATGCCTCCTCTTCGGCCCGCGCTGCTAGCGCGTCTCTCGATCCGTGGTTCGCATGGTGCGGAACCGCGTGTCGTTGGCAGCAGAGATGACCCTGTTCGATCGATGTAACGGCGTGGTCGTGAGGCCGCTGCCAGGCCTCACTCCACGTGGACGGTGCCGGCCATGCCGGCCTCGCGGTGACCGGGGATGGAGCAGTAGTACTCGTAGTCCCCGGACTCGGCGTTGATGGTCACGGTCGTCTCTGCTCCCGGTTCGACGTCTTCCGAGTGGACATCGAGCGGATCGATATGGAAGTTGTGGACGATCTCGCCGAGATTCGGCAGGTGGACGGTGACGTCGGTGTTCGCCGGGATGCTGAACTCGTTCGGATTGAAGTCGATGTCGACCATCTCGACGGTCACTTCCTCCGCCGCCGCCTCGTCGTCGCCATCAGTCGCGCCGTCCTCCACCGGGGTGGCCACCGGGGTCGCATCCGCTGCCGTCGACACTTCGACAGCGGGTGCTCCGGTGAGTCCCTCCGCGAGCAGAATCGCGATTGTCGTGGAGTCGCCGTTCGTGGGACGCAACGAGCCGATCCCGGCATACCCGGAATCGTTCCGTTCCGGTAGACCGAAGAAGAGGGTATCGCCGGACTCCACACCGCCAATATTCCCGCATGCCACAACCATGCCATCATTGCCAGCACTAACCACGAGGGCATGAGGAGTGTCGATCAGGATGTCGCGCGAGGCATCGACGGCGCTGCCGCTCGCCGCCACCGGGACAGCGCCGGGCAGCCCAACTGGGTTGCCGGCGTCCGGCGTTCCGTGAGTCGCCGCGCTCAACGTGATCTCTGCCAGATCGAAGACCGTTCCCCCCAGCCGCTCACACGTCCCCTGCTGGATAGAGCCGACAAATGACTCAGGCCCCTGCGCCCGACCGTGGAGGCCAGTCGCCGAAAACGCGACGGCAGCCGACAAGACGAGCACGGCGGTGAGGATTAGCCGGAACGTACGAGAACGAGGGGGCATGAGATTCCTCCTGGAGCGAACCATTGCAGCACACCGGCGACTGGCCGCCGCTATGCTCCTACGACGATCGTGCCCACCATTCCTTCATCCTCGTGGTAGCGACAGACATAAACGTAGGTTCCGGGAACCTCAAAGTGATAGGCCCAGGTCTGCCCAGAGTAGAGGGCGCCAGAGTCCCATGGTTCGGCGCCCGTAGGCAGACTCCGGGGCTCAGCGGTTGCCGTGTGCGAAACCAGTGACTCGTTCTTCCATACGACGGTGACGCCTAGCGGCACCCGCAGACTTGCGGGATCGAACTGACGAAGATCGGTCATCTCGACGGTCAAGCGGTTATCGTCGCGCGCCTCGACCGCGGTACAGGCGGCCAGGACGGGAACGACCAGGCAGGCGAGGGCGAGCGTGAGGACAATCGAGCGAAGCCGCGGTGCGGGGCGCTCACCAACTGCGCTCATGACATGATCCGCTCGGGGTCTCTCAAATACGTGTCCCGGATGGCGTCGCCCGTGCGGTAGGCCAGAGCCGCGAGCGTACCAGTGGGGTTTGCCGCAGGATTCTGGGGATAGAGCGCGGCGCCGGTCACGAAGACGTTTGGCGTGTCCCAAACCTGGCCGTAGGAGTTCGTTACGGAGTCCCCCGCATCGGCGCCCATAATCGCGCCCCCTTGGATGTGCGTGCTCTTGTATTCGTGGATGTTGTAGGTCTCGATCTCCTCTGTGAAGTCCATCTCCGACGGCCCCATCTCCTCCATTATGCGGCGGCACTGCTCCGCGATGAACCGATAGACTTTCAGGTCGTTGTCGGGCCTTTGAAAGGTGTAGCGCAGCAACGGCTGCCCGTAGGCGTCCCTTGTGTAGGGATCGTGCTCCAAGTCGGGCTGCGCATAGGCCGGGCTCTCGCCTTGGATGGTGATGGGCACGAAGCGTCCCCAATGGTTCCGCAGCGCCTCCTTCCAGGCGCGACCCCAGTTCTGGTCGCCGGTGATCGGAAGATCACCGGCCGAGGTGACCGGCTCTCGCTCGCCGATCGTCGAGAAGATCGAGCTGCCGCCAATGAAGTCGAGATCGGCGTGGTCGATGACGTGGCCGTAGAAGTCGTGAATGACCTTGATCGTCGAGGTGTTCCCGGCAAAGAGGTTGAAGCGCTCGCCCTCGAAAACGCCGGTCGTGGGGCTCTGCCAGATCTGGTGGGTCGCGTTCCGCCCGACCTGCCCGCGGTCGTTGCCGATTCCATCCGGATGAGCATCGCTGCGGGACACCATCAGCAGCTTGACATTGGACATGGTGTAGCCCGAGAGGATGACGACGTCCGCTGGCTGCTCGTGCTCCTCGCCCGTCATGAGGTCAACGTAGGTCACCCCGGTCGCCAGGCCATCCGCGCCCAGGTTGACCCGCACCACGTGACTGAAGGGCCTGACGTCGTACAGCCCCGTGCGCAGGGCGACAGGGATATACGTCGTCAGCCCGGTGCTCTTGGCATCAACCTCGCAGCCGAACCGCG
>JAHWJF010000055.1:8429-11712 GCA_019348515.1 Chloroflexota bacterium
GGGATATACGTCGTCAGCCCGGTGCTCTTGGCATCAACCTCGCAGCCGAACCGCGTGCAGAAGCCACAGTAGAGGCAGCCGGAGCGGGTGTTGCCAAAGGGATCGGTAAAGGCCTGAGAGAGGATGCCGGATGGCTGGGTGAAAGGGTGGTGCCCGAGTCGCTGGCAGGCTTCAGCAAACCTGTCCGACGAGATTGTCACCTCGAGTGGCGGCTGCGGATATGGACGGCTGCGCGGGCCCTCGAAAGGGTTCCCGCCTTCGAGGATCACACCGCCGAGGTTGCCGGTCTGACCGGAGGCGCCAATGTCGTACTCGAACGCGTCGTAGTGCGGCTCGAGCTCCTCGTAGGTGAGCGGCCAGTCCTGGATCGTCGTGTTCTCCGGCAGCTTCTCCTCGCCGTAGCGATCGACGTAGTAGCTGCGGTACTGGAAATCATAGGGGAAGAAGCGCCACAGCATCGCCGACCAGTGGACCATCGCCCCGCCGACCCCCTGCCCCGGGTGGAACGCGCCGTATTGGCGCATGGGAAGGGACGGGGCATCGACGTTGGGACGCCAGGTCCAGGTCTCCTTCGTCAGGTCGAACATCATCGCCTTACGGACTGAGTAGCGTAGGCTGTCGTGGTTGTGCTCGAAGTCGGGGTCGGCCCAGCGCCAGGGCCCCTGCTCCAGGGCGACCATGTTCAGCCCGGCGTCGGTCAGTTTCCAACCGAGGATGTTCGAGGTCAGTCCGCCGCCAACGGTAACGACGTCGACCTTAGGGTGCACCGCCATATCAGTTCTCTTCCTCACGGTCGAACCCAGTCTCGCCTGGCCAGGGATCGGAGCCGCTGACCGGGAGCACGACGTTGTCCTCACCGGGGATTGGGAGCCGGATGCCCGAATGGAACGGAGGCAACTCAGCCAGGGACTGCGGCTCACGTCGGAGCCCGATGCCAGGCGTCTTCATATCTCGCGGGGTGTAAGCACGCTGAGCCCCGGGATAGCCGATCAGTCGCCAGCCAACCATGTTGCGGTTCCCGCCATAGGCTGGGTCGGCGAACATCCCCTCGATAACGTGTTGGCGCACCGTCTGGAAGAAGTCCTGGAGTGACGGTGGGTAGAAGCCCTGCTCCTCGCTGTCGTCGTTGCCCTCGCCGTTCTCCTCCTCTTGCTGCTCGCTTGATGAAGACGAACCAATCTCGCCCTCAGCAAACGCCTTGACCAGCTCCTCCTGCTGCTCGGCATCGACGTCAGCCATGCCTTGCCCAAAGCGCGATAGGGCCTGACGGTCCACTTGCTCGAGACCGATCTGATAGATCTCACGTGGGGTCAGAAACGACTGGTAGCCGTAGCGCGGAAGCTCGTCGTTCTGCACCCAGATCACCTCCGCCTCATTCCCGGCAGCGGGCGGCTGATCCCCTCTGTACAGTTCGGCGAACGGTCCCTCCCGATAGATCGGCTGCGCGAAGCCGTCCGGAAAGCTGGCAAGGAGATGGTCGATGTAGTTCACCACCCCAGCCTCCCGCGCTCCAGGATCGTCTGAGCTGCCGGGCAGAATCGTTCCAACCAAGGCGTCCAGGGTTCGTGCCTGCTCCTCCGAGAAGAACTGCAACTCCCCGGGAACGGGAGGAGTCTCCGGAGGAGGCGGCACCGGGTACTGCTCGGCGACCGGGACCGGGGTTGGTGTCAGGGAGAGGGTGCTCCCCGTGAGGACGTTCGTACACCCGCTCGCCGCGCCAGCGACGACGGAGGTCGCCACGAGGGCGCCCGATCCCCTGACCAGCGTCCGCCGCGTGACACGCGGCGGCTCCGGGTTGTCGCGAATCAGCTTCGCGTTCGGTTCGATGGGCCGGTTCTCTTCGGGCATGACGATCCTTCCTACAAGATCAGTCCAGGGTGTAGAGATAGCTGGCGATATCGCGCGCGTCGTCGGGCGACACGCCGAGCGTCGGCATGGCCGTGCCGGGCTCGATCTCCTGCGGGTTGACAATCCAGTCGATCAGGTTTTCCGGCTCGTTCGTCAGTGACCCCGCGATATAGCGCCGCCGGGCCCACTCGGTGAGCGGCGGTCCGACGTGGGTATCGGCAGCGGCAATGCCAGGAACGGTATGACAACTGATGCAGCCATAGTTGATGAGCGCCTGCTGGCCCCGCACGACGTCCCCACCAGGAACCTCCACCACGGGCACGGCGGTCGTAAACAACCCGCAGCCAGCAAGCGTGAGCGCCCCGGCAACCATGACGCCGAGCGCTAGAGCGCGCATCGCGTGCTGACGGGTCATTCGCGCCCCGTTCATGCCGTCCCCCTTCCAGCGGCACGAGCCAGCGCGGCCGTCGCTCCGTCGGCGTTCGGGTGCGACTCAGCAGTCCCGGGAGGGCGCTCGTTCGCTGGGCTCGACCGCTCGAGTGACCGAAGCCAGGTGGCTACCAGCCAGAGTGCCGCGACGAGGTAGACGGTGCCCATCGGCACCCACATGATCACCCCCGCCAGTTGCTGGTCTTCCAGCGGCGTCAACCCCCAGGCCGCCACAGTGTCAGCGTGGACCGCATACCAGGGCGAGCGGGCGAAGGTGATAAGGGCGCCGAGCGCGCCACTCTGCAGCATCGTCACGAAGATGAGAAGAAACGCGGCGCCATGGTGCCCTTGCCGCCGGCCAGATGGGAACACCACCCACCAAAAGACGAGTGCCGCGGCGAGGAAGCTGACATGCTCCGCCGCATGAAAAGCCTCGGTGCGCAAAGCCGCCTCGTACAGACTCGGCGTATGCCAGAGCCACAGCGCGCCGGTCCCCACAAGGCCAACAACCAGGGGATGAGCCAGTAGGCTACCGGTGGCGCGGATGAACGCCATCTGCCGTAGACGACCAAACCTCAGGCGCCAATCACCCGGAAACGCCCAAAGGATCGGAGCAAGGGGCGCCCCCATGACTAGCAGGGGCGCGGCCACCAGGATCAGCACGATGTGCTGGACCATGTGTGCCGAGAATAGCTCTGCGCTCATGGCGTCTAGAGGCGAGAGAAGTGCGACGCCAAGCACAATCGACCCGGCGAGGAATGCGGCAGCCTGATATCGCCGCACGCCGCGCCCGACCCCGGCGCGATGCCAAATCTTCGCTGTGCCTCGAACGTAGAGTGCGGCTGGCACCACGAGCCCGAGCAAGATCAGCGCCGTCGTCAGCCCGCCGCGTCCAATCGGTATACCGACCTCGTCTCCCGTATGGGCCGCGGTTACGGCGACGGAGCGCGCCATCACACCGAGGGCAATCGCGCACGCGAGACAAATCGTGCGCAACCTGGGGTGG
>JAHWJF010000433.1 GCA_019348515.1 Chloroflexota bacterium
CTTTACCTTCGCGGCGTCCACTGACGTCATCGGGTCCGTGGCCGGCTGGAGGGCCGCTCTGGCGCGGATGTACTACCTCACGGGTGCGGTGCTTGTCGTGGGGGTACTCGCCCTCGGCGAGCTGTATCTGCTGCTCCCAGGACGCATGCCGTCGTTCACGCCCGGCTTGTCGCTGCTTGTCGTTGCCGTAGCCGCGACCGCGGTCTGGAGCGCGCCGATTGATTTGTCGCGGCTGGAAGCGAATGGTTGGCACGCGCTGGAGCGTGGTCCCTTCCTCGTCGCGCTGGCCGCGACGATCAACGCGGGAGGTACGCTCGTTCTTGTTGGGGGCGCCCTCTACTCCGCGTGGAGGCTAAGAGCGACGCCCGGGTCCGCTCAACGGGCCGCGGGGTGCCTGCTCATTGCCGCCGGGACGATCGTCGTGGCGCTCGGCGGCACGATGACCCGATTCGGTCGCCCCGAGTTTCTCTACGTGGCGATGTCACTCGGCATTGGAATCATTTTTGGCGGGGTACTGCTGACGCGACGATCGGATTCGATGCGAAACGCCCGGTGGCGGACTTTAGACGCCAGGCAGGACGCTGATTTGTCGCGCCCCGGGCTCCTGATTCCGCTGCCGACCGCCCGGCGGCCGGCATCATCCGCGCCTGCAATCAATGAGGGAACTCGGTTCATCATCGAGAACCTTCTGCCTCTTGATGATGCGGACATTGAAGAAATGTGCAGGCGTTGGAGCGCGACGCCGGTAGGCAGCGACGCATTCAATCGGGTACAGGCGAAGCAGGTCTGGGCGCTCAGGATTGGGCTGCCATCGTCATCACAGTCGCGGTTCGACGCGCTACCGCTCAATGTCCAGGCCCAGCTCGCCGAGATCTACGCGGACGTCTGGTCCACGACGTCAACGGAAGACCGAGGCGAGCGCGGCGCCTGAAAGCTGATGATCCTTCGCTATACTGAGCTCAGAATCCGGCGATAAGGGCGGGGTCTCATGAGCGATTTTGATTTCGGCGACGTGGTGACAGTGGCGATGCCGCGCGGCGTCAGTAAGCGCGGGATACCGGGGATCAGCGTCCTTTACTCGACATGGCCCGAGGCGCGGTTCGATGGCGCGACCGGCACAATCATTGGTATCGATCCGCGTAGTCAGTACGGTATTCCCCTCTACCTTGTCGACTTTACGCAACATAAGAACCGCGTTGCCATTCCATGGCAGCGGCAGTGGTTTCGTGGGGAGTGGATCGTGCCGGCAGAGGATCGAGCTCCGAAACCGGTGGCAACTGAAGGCGCCCTGGTCGCCGCGTCCGGCGCGGCGAAGACAACGCTCGACGAATCGACCTAAACCGTTTCCACCGGCTGGCTCGAAAATTTGGAGGAGTCGGGGCAAAACCCCGGCTCCTCCGTATTGAACCGATTTGCCTACGCCTTCGCGAGCGCCTGGTCGAGATCGGCGACCAAGTCGCTCGCTGTCTCCAACCCGACTGAGAGTCGAACGTAATCCGGAGTAACTCCCGTTGCTGACTGCGCGTTCTCGTCGAGCTGCGAGTGGGTGGTTGTCGCCGGATGGATGACGAGAGACTTGGCGTCACCCACGTTGGCGAGGTGCGAGAAGAGCTCGACATTTTCGATGAAGCGCCGGCCGGCTTCGAGACCGCCTTTGATGCCGAACCCGAGGATTGCGCCAAAAAGCCCGTTCCGGTGGTACTTCGTTGCGCGCTCGTATGCTGGGTGTCCCGGTAGACCGGGGTAATTCACCCAGTTAACCTTCGGGTGCTCGGTCAGGAAGCGCGCGACGACCATCGCGTTCTGGCTATGGCGCTCCATCCGCAGCGGCAGGGTCTCGATACCTTGCAGGAAGAGGAAGGAGTTGAACGGGCTGATCGCGGCACCAGTGTCGCGTAGACCCTGGACGCGCGCCTTGATGATATAGGCGATGTTGGCGCCAAAATTCTCGGCAGTGAAGACATCGGAAAAAACCAGCCCGTGATAGCTGGGATCGGGCTCCGTGAACCCGGGGAACTTGCCCGAGGCCTTCCAGTCGAACGAACCGCCATCGACGATGATGCCGCCGATGGAGGTGCCGTGCCCGCCGAGAAACTTCGTGAGGGAGTGCACAACGATGTCGGCTCCGTGCTCGAGTGGTCGCACGAGGTAGGGTGTTGGCAGCGTGTTGTCGATCATCAGCGGCACGCCGGCACTGTGAGCCTCATCCGCAACGCCCTGGATGTCGAGCGTCAGCAGATCGGGATTTCCAACCGTCTCGGAGTAGACCAACTTCGTCTTGGGCGTGATCGCTCCCCGCACGCCTTCTGGGCTTGGCTCGCAGAAATGAACCTTGATCCCCATCTTCGGCAGGGTGTGCTCGAAGAGGTTGTACGTCCCACCGTAGAGGCTGGTTGTGGAGACGATCTCATCGCCGGAGTTCGCGATATTCAGGATCGCGAGCGTTTGCGCGGCCTGACCGGAGGCCATCGCGAGCGCCCCAACGCCGCCCTCCAATGCGGCGACGCGCTTCTCCAGCACGTCGGTCGTCGGGTTCATGATTCGGGTGTAGATGTTGCCGAACGCTTGCAAGCCGAAGAGGCTGGCAGCATGTTCGGGGCTTTCGAACACGTAGGAGGTGGTCTGGTAGATCGGGACCGCTCTCGACTTGGTTACCGGATCGACGTCCTGTCCGGCATGGAGCGCCAGGGTTTCGAACCCCTGCTGTTGCGGACCGACTTCGGTTTCGCGCAGTGCTTCGAGTTCGCTCTCACTCATGATTCCACACCTCTCTCGCGTGCTAGAAATTCGAATGCTGATGTGAAGCTTCCCGCCCGCTCTGGCAATACATGGCGTCCTTGGGTCCGCGGGGAGGCCGCAGCGCGTAGCCCGCGATATTCACCGACTCATCTCCCTTGGGAGGTGACTCGTGATAAAAGGACCGATCGCCTCGGTCATCTGGGACCACTCTTTCAAGAAGGCGTCGTGCCCATGGGGCGAATCGAGCTCGTGGTACTCGACGTCCTTCCCGAGATCGCGCAGCCGGCCGCCGAGGCTGCGGATCGCATCCGGGGGGAAGAGCCAGTCGGAGCGAATCCCGACGAGTGAGATCGGGGCCTCGATACGGCGCAGCCACTCCGTTTCGCCACCATCGCGCCCCACGTCGTAGAGGTCCATCGCCCGCGTCAGGTAGAGATAGCTGTTGGCGTCGAAGCGCTTGGTCAGCGCGTCGCCGTGATAATGCAAATACCCTTCAACGTCGAACGTCGGACCGAAGGACGGGTAGAGCACGGGCCGGGTCGCCGGGTTGCGGCCAAACCGCAGGTTCATACTCTCTTTTGAATGGTACGTCACCATACCAACCATTCTGGCGATCGCCAGCCCTCGCGAGGGGAATACCCCCTCCGTCGCGTATGACCCGCCGCGCCAATCGGGATCGGCCACGATCGCCCGCCGGCCGATCTCATTCATGGCCACGCCTTGGGCGTCAAGCGCGCCAGTGGCTGCGACCGGGACGAGGGCAGAGACAAGACCGGGATGGCGCGTCGCCCACTCGAGCGCCTGGAACCCGCCGATTGATCCGC
>JAHWJF010000434.1 GCA_019348515.1 Chloroflexota bacterium
CCCGGAGCCCGAAAGGCCACGGCCGGTCCCGTGTTGGTGTAGACCGCGACCTGCTCCGTGCGGACGTTCGGGCAGCGGTAGAGGGTCTGGTACATGCCGCTGACGTTGCTCGCTTCGCCGCCAGTGCGGTACGCGCCGGACGACTGTTCGATTTCAGTGACGATCGCGGTCAGCGTGCCGTCGCGCCGGGCGCCGAGCCGTACCCGCTGGTGCGTCGGGTTGCGGTTCCCCGCGGCCAGGTTCTCGGCCTCACGATCGAGCATCAGTTGCACTGGCCGTCCGGCCTGTCGCGAGAGGATGGAGGCGATGACATCGTGCTTCCAGGCGATCTGCTTGGCCCCAAAGCCTCCGCCCATATGGTGCTTGATGACCCGCACGCGATGCTCCGGCAAGCCCAGCTTCTCGGCGACCTGCTGGCGGACGGTGAAGACCGACTGGGTCGAGTCCCAGAGGGTCAGCGAGTCTCCCTCCCAGGACGCGGTACAACCATGGGATTCGAGCGCGTTATGAAGTGCGGACGCAGTCTCGAAGGCGGCCTCGATCACAACGTCGGCCTGGCGCAGACCGGCGTCTGGATCACCGCGCTGATAGGTCTTCGGCTCCCCGGCGATGTTCCCGCCCTCGTGGACGGTGGGAGCGCCCGGCCGCAGGGCCTCTTCTATTGAGCTGACGAAGGACAATGGCTCGTAGTCGACCTCGATCAGCCGTAAGGCATCCCGGGCAAGCTCCTCGCTCTCCGCGGCGACCGCCGCTACCTCGTCGCCAACGAAGCGAACCGTCGACTCAAAGAGCACCCCTTCCTCATACCACGGGATGTCGGGCACATTCGCGGCGCTGACAACGGCGTGCACCCCCGGTGCCTGTTCGGCTTTCGAGACGTCGATGCGGCGAACGTGGGCATGGGGGTAGGGACTGCGCAACACACGGGCGTAGAGCTGGCCGGGGAGCCGCACGTCCGACGCATAACGAGCACGCCCGGTGACCTTTTCCCGCCCTTCGAGACGCGGATGCGACTGTCCGACGATCTGCAGGTCGGTCTGAGAGGACCAGGCGCTGACCTCCTCCTCCTCGACGAGCTGGATCTCGTTCTCGTCTCCATTCTGGCCCTGCTTCTGCTCGACACGACGTTTCGGCACGTTCTCCCCCTACCCTTCCTGAAGCCCCGGTTGCCGCTCATGCTGCAGGTGCGCGGCAAGGCGCCCGGCGGCCAGGATATTGAGGTATGCGCCGCAGCGGCAGAGATTGCCGGTGACCGAGCGCAAAATCTGCTCGTCGGTTGGTTCCGGGTGAGTGTCGAGCAGCGCCCGCACGCTCATGACCTGCCCGGGGGTGCAGTAGCCGCACTGAAAGGCGTCTTGCCGCATGAACGCCTCCTGCACGGGGTCCAGGTCATTGCCCTGGGCCAGCCCCTCCACCGTGCGAATCTCGCGGTCATCGCAGTCGACCGCCAGCAGCAGGCAGGAGTACATGGACCGGCCATCGACGATGACGGTGCAGGCGCCGCAGTCACCGACGTCGCAGACCTTTTTCGGTCCCGTCAGTTCGAGGTCGTAGCGCAGCGCATCAAGCAGGGTGCGCCGAGGTTCGATCAGTAACGGGTAACGGCTGCCATTCACGGTGAGGGTGACGGGAAGGTGCGTATTTGGCTCCAATCGTGCGTCCTCCAGAGAGCGAAACTCCTGTAAGGCGGGACGACTCCACTTCGCCATCCTCTCGCCGCGTCAGATGGAACGATGCAATAGCCGTACCAGTGGCGGAATCGACCCAGTTCCGAGCGGACGGCTTGCCTGATTCCCGGGGAACTCCGTTCAGGGCCGTGCTGCCTCAGGCTCCGGCGCAGGCGTTCCCGATAGTCCGTTGCGCGAGCAGGGATTGACGCGTAACGATACGCGTTGTATTTTCCATCCCCGCTAATTAGCCAAACAGGAAAATGCGACCGTGACGACCGATCAACTGAGCATGACCTTTGCCGCGCTGGCCGATCCTACTCGGCGGGCGATCCTAGAGCGGCTCGCCCAGGGCGAGGCCACGGTTAATGAGTTGGCCGAGCCCTTCTCCCTGAGTCTGCCCACCGTCTCGAAGCACCTCAAGGTGCTGCAGCAGGCGGGGCTGGTCAGCCAGAGCCGGAGGGCGCAGTGGCGACCGTGCCGGCTCGAGGCTGCGCCGCTCCACGACATCGCCAATTGGGTGGAGGACTATCGCAGGTTCTGGACGGAGAGCTACGACCGTCTGGACGATTATCTGCAAGAGCTGCAAGCGCAGGGAAAGGAGCAGAAACGTTGACCGGCCCGGGGAATACCACGACGTTCACGCAGCCTTCCGAGCGGGAGATTCGCATGTCGCGCGTCTTCGACGCGCCACGCGAGCTCGTCTCCCAGGCCCACACCGACCCAGCCCATATCACTCAGTGGTGGGGACAGCGAAGGTCCACGACGATCATCGACATGCTAGATGTCAGACCCGGCGGCGCCTGGCGCTTCATCGAACGAGATCCGGAAGGAAACGAGTATGCCTTTCGCGGCGAGTTCCGCGAGGTCGTGCCACCGGAGCGGCTGGTCTACACCTTTGAATTCGAAGGGATGCCCGGGCGCATCCTGGTGGAGACCGTGACGTTCGACGAGCACGATGGCATGACGACGGTGACATCGACCTCACTATTCGAATCGGTCGCAGACCGGGACGGAATGCTCGAGTCGGGGATGGAGTCCGGAGCGATCGAATCGTGGGATCGCCTCGCGGAACTTCTCGAGCGCCTGAAGTAGGGGCGACGCCCCGGAACACCCATGCCCGTCACCAAAGGTGAAAGACCGGCCGGTTCATTGTCGATTTAGCGCTCCACCAATCGACTATCTCATGTCATGGTAATTCGCCATGTCACGAGAGGCAGGGGTCAACCGACCGGTCTCGGTCGGCGAACCAACCGCTCTGCCGGAGGAGGTCGCTCTGGACCCGCGCTCACCTGAGTGAGGGAGAAGACGTTTGGCCGCGGCGGTCTGGTCGGGTTGCGATCGCAGGCGACTCTGTTTCCCCGGAGTCAAATAACAGGACGCACGCTGCCCTGATTCAACGGTACGATAGCAGTAAGATCGAACACTCGTTCTGCGTACGTACATGACGTGTGCCAAACCCGGGTTGGTGATCCGATTCGGAATGGCACGGGAGTCAGCTGTGCTCGTGCTCACGAGGGACGCTGACGCCACTTACGAGAGGAGCACACGATGCCGGTCCGCGAGAACCTGGAGCATGAGGCAATCGAACCTGTCGGTGACACGACGGGCCTCGACCGCCGGAGCCTGGTCCTGCAGTCGGCGACAGGATTGGCCATCCCGGTATCGCTGACCATGTCCGGCCCGTCAGGCGTCCTTGTTGACTGTCGCGCGGATCAATCCTCATCGCCGCCTACGGCGTCGGATCGTAGATCGCCACCAGGTTGGCCTTCACTGCATTCCGAGTGGAACGACAGTTTTGAGTCCAACCCGTGACATCAGCGATGAAAGGATCGTTCGCTCGGGTTTCACGGTGCGTGAATCACTGTCTAACAGAGCCGCTCTTTT
>JAHWJF010000435.1 GCA_019348515.1 Chloroflexota bacterium
GTTGTCGGGAATCCGCACGTTCGCAGCGAGCAGGTTGAGGACCTCACCGTCGAGCGCGCCGGCCTTGTAGAGCCGAATCGGAGGTACCCGGAAACCCTCCTCGAAGATCTCCCTCGCCACGCCCGCAATGCCCCCGCCGGCACTGCCCCCCACGTCGGTCATGTGGGCGATGACCGCGCTGTAGCCGAGCAGGCGCTCCCCCTCGAAGATCGGCATGACCGTCGTGAAGTCGGGCAGATGCGACCCGGCGACATACGGGTCGTTGTGAATCGAGACATCGCCCGGGCCTAGGCCGCCGGGGAGTGCCGCGATCGCGGCCGGAACCGTGCTCAGCAGCAGGGCGAGATGGATAGGAAGGTGCTCGGCCTGCGCGACCAGCTCCAGGTCGGGGGTGAAGATGGCGCAGGACCGGTCATTCCGCTCCTTGATCATGGGTGAGAATGCGGCGCGCTTCATGATGCTGCCCATCTCTTCAGCCACGCCGATCAGCGCGTGGCGCACGACCTCGACTGCGATGGGGTCCGACGCCTGAGCCGCCATTAGCGCGGCCGAAGCTCGGGAGCGATGTCGCTGGCGAACCAGGCGGCGGCTCCCTGAAGCCCATCGAGGTCCGGCTCGTCGAAGGTGACCAGGAAGTCGGTGACTCCTGCGCCGACGTGTGCCCGCAGGACTTCAACAATCTCGTCGTCGGTTCCGGCGATCGCCTTCGCATGCCGGTGGATCGAGTGGTCATCCTCTCGTTCGGCGCTCGAGCTGCGACGGATCGTCGTTGATAGCGCCACCCGCAGCCCTCCGGGGTCGCCACCGTCCTCACGGATCAGGTCGTGGAGCCGCCCAACATGGGCCGCGACTTCATTGGGGGCGAGGGCAGCACAGATCCAGCCGCTTGCGTAGCGAACGGTACGGCGCAGCACCGGCGCGGCCGTTCCACCCACCCAGAGAAGACGACGGACGTCCTCGGGACGCGGGGACATGACGGCGGAGGTTACCGTCCTCGCCCCTGACCGGGTGACCTCCTCCTCGCTCAGCAGTCCGGTGATCAGGTCGAGGTAGTCGTCCGCGGTCGCGCCGCGCTTGGACCACGACGTCCCAAAGGCGTCGAACTCGCTCTCGTAGCGGCCGGTGCCGAAGCCCACCTTGAGCCGACCCGGAAACAACGCGTCAAAAACGGATATCTGCTTCGCGAGCAGGACGGGCTCCCGCAACGGCAGGATGATCGTCGCGATCCCGAATGACAGAGAGGGGAAACGGGGCGCCAAGGCCGCCGCGGTGATCACCGGCTCGTAGAACCGCAGGTCACCTAGGTGGCGCAGCTCGGCCGGCGACAAGAGGTGATCCTGAAACCACACGGAGTCGTACTCGTAAGACTCGGCCACCGCTGCCAGCGCCTCGAGCGACTCGGGTGTTGCCCACTCCGGCGGGCACAGAATGCCGCCGCAGTTCGGCAGCTTGAGGCCAAAGGCCAAGTCACTCATAAATGTGATCCGGCATGCCGAAGGGGACGCCGTGCTTCTCGAGCTCTCCCTTGAAGATTGTTCGAATCATGGGATCTTCGTCGGCGTAGCCGATGGTGGTGCCGCCCTCGCGGATGTCCTGGTTCGTGTCGACGAACAGGTCGCCCGGCTTTCCCGCGACGCGGAGCGGCGTGGCGCCGAGATGCGCGAGGACCCGCATGGGAATCTCCGAGGCACCGAAGTGGGCATGAAACCAGTCCCCGCCCCCGGGCGCGGCACTCACGATTCCACCGGCCTCGTAGTTGACCCGCACGATCTGGTCAGCCTGACCTGACTCCCACGGCCTCGTCCCTGCGGAACGCGGCCACGCCAGCGTGTACCCCGCGCCCTTGAGGCAGATCAACACCGGTCCGGAGCCGTGGGAATGCGTCTTCGAATAGCCACCCTGTGGATACTCCGCCACGAACCCGTTACTGAACGTCCCCCGCATGAAGAGTTCAACATGGCGGTAGCCCTCTCCACGCTGGCCGTCGAATGGCAGCTCTAACGACACGGCATCTCGCAGGAAACCGCCGGGGTACACGGCTCGACCAGAGTTTGGGTCGGTGGTCAGCTCGACAGGTTCAAAGAAACCAGCTCCGGGTGTGTATCGGTCCGTGAAGCTCCACGAATTATCGAAGATGAATCCGGCACGGGATTGGAAGAGCTGCATGATCAGCGGCGCGTTCGAAGTGAATAGAATGAGTGCCGGTCCACCGGACGCCTCGAACGCATGCCACGCATTCAGTGGAAGCGTCACCACTGACCCTGGCTGCCACTCGACGATGTCGCTAAGCGCATCGGGCGATGTACCGACCTGGAGCGTGCCTCGGCCCTCGACCACCAGCGCGAACTCTTCAAAGACGTGCCGTTCGGGGCGGGTCCTGTCACCTGCATCGACCTCGATCAGGTGGATTCCCTGAAAGCCGAGCAGTCCTTCGAGCTCGATGAACGCGCCGCGTACGCCGAGCCGATCCCATTGTCCGAGCGCAACATCGCGGACGTCGCGTACGCCGAATCCCGGCCGATGGACCGGCACGCCCTGCTCGTCCATGTAGCGCTCGTACACGGTCGACTCGCGTGGCCAGCTGGTACGACCGACGTGCTTCGATTTGGTCACGGTGTGTCTTCCCAACCTGATGCCTCCACTTCTACCCTCGGATCGACTGAGACCGAGCCGTCGACGGCAGCCAGCCGGTGAGCCGCCGGTCAACCGCGCGAACGATCTCGATCGATGCAAACGCGAGGGTGATGACGATCAGCAATACGGCGAGCACCGTGGTCGCGTCGAAGCGGCCACCAGCGCGCGTGACGATCTCGCCTAGCCCGAACACCGCGATGAACATCTCGCCGTTGATCATTCCCTTCACGGCGATCGGCGCGGCCAGGAGGAACGCGGCCATCAACAGCGGGATGGCGGCGGGCAGGCGGATCCGGACGAAGATCTGCCACCGGTTGGCGCCATATGACTTGGCCATCTCCACCACCGACTGGGGGGCGGACCGGATGGCCGTCATCGTCCCGATGATGATGTAGAGAATCGAGTACAGGACGATGAGCGCGATGACGACTTCTTGACCGAGCCCGAAGATCGTGAAGAATACCGGAGCGAAGATGAGCGTCGGCGTCGTCAGGAGTGCGTAGACGTACATGTCGATTGCGGCTTCGACGCGCCATGACAGACCCATAAGAACGCCGATCGCCACGCCAGCAACCGATGCAATAGAGAAACCGATGGCGAGGTTGCGCAGGCTGCCTACCAGGTTGGGGAGGATCGCTCCCTCTCCGATGAGCTCGGCCAGCCGGAGGACGACAGCCGAAATTGGCGGAAAGAAGGACACTTGGGCCGTTCGCCCCACGACTTCCCAAGCAAGCACCGCGACGACGAGTGCCGTAAGCGTCGGTGGAATCGATAGCCTCCTGCCACGCACCAGCAGCGGCGCGAGGCGGTGTCGCAGGACGATCACTGGTCGGGGACCTGCATCGTTCGGAGGCTGTCCCACAGGTACGTCGTCAGTACGCCAAGGGCGCGGGCTCCATCCTCCGACTCGAGATC
>JAHWJF010000436.1 GCA_019348515.1 Chloroflexota bacterium
GCAGCGAACAATCGCCACGTGCATCTGCAGGCACGCAGCGAGTGGTCACCTTGTCATCCCAAGACGTGTTGCAGAAGCGCCATGCGGACGAAGACGCCGTTATGCGCCTGGCGGAAATAGGCGGCGCGAGGATCGGCGTCGACATCGGTGGCGATCTCATCCACGCGCGGCAGCGGGTGGAGCAGAATGGCCCCTGGATTGAGGCGTCGCATGGCGGTTTCGTCGATCACGTACTGTCCCCGCGCGGCTTCATACTCGCCCGGCGTCGTGAATCGCTCTTTCTGCACCCGCGTTTGATAGACGACGTCGACGTCAGCCAAGACGGCATTGAGATCCGGCTCGTCCCGGTACGGAACGCCGGATTGGTCCAGCTCGGCGCGCACGTCATCCCCCATCGGCACCGCCGGCGGAGAGACGAAGACGAGCTCGGAGTCCTTTGTCAGGCGAAAGAGGCGGGCGAGGGACCGGGCCGTCCGGCCAAAGCGCAGATCGCCAACCAGAGCAACACGCAGCCCGTCGATGCGGCCCAGTTCGTGACCGATGGTGTAGAGATCGAGGAGCGCCTGCGAGGGGTGCTCTCCGGGTCCATCCCCGGCGTTGAGGATCGGGACAGTTGAGACGGTGGCCGCGCGATGAGCGGAGCCTTGTTCGTGATGGCGGATGACGATGGCATCGGCGTAGCCGCCGACGATGCGCACCGTGTCCTCGACCGATTCGCCCTTGATTGCCGAGGAAAATTCGCGAGCATTCTCGGTGGAGATGACATTACCACCGAGCTTGTGCATCGCCGTCTCAAACGAAAGCCGGGTGCGCGTTGATGGCTCGTAGAAGATTGTCGCGAGCGTAAACCCGGCCAGAGGCGTGGCTTGGCGGGGTAGGTCGCGCATGCAGTCAGCGACCTCAAACAGTCGCTCAATCCCCGGCCGGTCGAACTGGCTGACCTCGACGACATGTCGCACCGCGGTGCTGGACTCGCGATCCACTGCTGCCCCTCCCTGCGATCAGTATAGTGGCGGGTGGGCACCAAACCGACGTCTGTGAAGGAGAGCGAACCGTTGGGGATATTAGTTCCACTCGCGGAACGGGTATGGGTCATTCCTGGGGGCGTGAATATCGGCGTGCTCGCGAACGACGATCGACAGATCGTGCTTGTCGACACGGGACTCAATGAGTCGAGCGCAAAGAAAGCTCTCAAGGTCGTCCGTGAGGAGCTGGGTGGTGACGTCGTGGCAGTGCTCACCACGCACGCGCACGCGGACCACTTCGGCGGCAATGCCACGGTTGTGAAACGGACCGGAGCGGTCGTCCACGCTCCGGTATTCGACGAGGCCTATCTTCGTTACCCATTGCTGCAACCGGCCTTGCTCTTTGGCGGGGCCGATCCCCTCGACACGCTGCGCGGCAATTTCCTCCTCGCCGACCCCAGCCCGGTCGATGTCCTCGTCGAAGTTGGATTACATGAGGTGGCCGGGATCACCGTGGAGGCGGTGCCTCTGTACGGCCACTCACCCGGCCAGCTCGGCTACGTCGCTGGCGAGGTCTTCTTCTGCGCCGACGTAGTCTTGCCAGAGAGTGTGCTTGACAAGTACCGCATTCCGTATCTCTTTTCGCTAACGGCCCACCTCAAAGCGCTGGATCGCGCCCGCGCCATTCCCCACAGAGTAGGGGTTTCCGGGCACGGCTCGGTCCTCGAACACGGGCAGCTCAACGACCTGATCGACCGCAACGCGACTCTGGCACATCGTGTCGCCGACGCAATCCTGGAGCTGACAGTCGAGCCGCAGTCTGCCGAGACCATTCTCGAGGGAATCTTGCGGGGTTTTGGTGCACCGGTGAACGACGCGCCCTCGTTCTACTTGCTCCAACCAACCGTGTTCGCGTTTCTCAGCCACCTGCATCGACAGGGAGAAATGACGCACGAGGTGCGAGACGGCCGATCTTTGTGGGTTCGAGCCTGATTCAAGCCGCGGCTTTGGTACGATGCGGCATTGCCGGACGCTGAATCATGACGCTAGGACGACGGGATCGTGACGGAGCCACTCGCAGAGCTCTTTTCCTCCCGCGTGCGCGCGGCGGTGCTGACGCTGGTTCTGCCGCGACCACATCTGCGATTTTCGCTGACGGATCTATCACGACGTCTTGGACTGCCAGTGAGCAGCCTGCAGCATGAGTGTTACAAGCTAACGAGACTCGGCCTCTTGCACGATGAGCGGGTGGGCAACGCCCGGTTCTATCGCCCCGATCCGGGATGGCCGCTACTGGAGCCGCTGACGGCGTTGACCGTGCGGGCTATCCCTCTCGAGGACGCGCTGCGGGGCGCGGTCGAAGATGTGCCCGGAATCGAGGGAGCCTGGATCGCCGGCAGCCACGAGTCTCCTTCCGTTCCGGTGTACGTCGTTATCATCGGCACTCTGGAGGTTGAGGCGATCGACGGTGTATTCGACCGATGTCGAGTAGCGCTGGCGCCGGTTATGGGACAGAGCCGCGTTGAGCTCGCCTACTTCCGGCCCATTGAGTGGAAAGCCCGCCTGACATCCAGTGATCCGTTTGTTGCGTCGCTGTACACGGAACCACGGATTGAATTGCACGCACTTCCCGTTGTTGAAGAACACGCGGGCGCGGACGTTGCATAGTGTTCACGGCTGGCATACGGGCTGCGAGTGCAGCCCGGGCTCTATCGAGATGAATTGGAAACCGAGGGGAGGGGCGTGACGTGGAGTGGTTGAGTGATCCGGCGATCTGGACGGCGCTGCTGACTCTGACCGCCCTGGAGATCGTCCTTGGTATCGACAACATCATATTCATCTCGATTCTCGCCGATAGGCTACCGGCTGCGCAGCGGCAGCGCGCGCGCACGACAGGGCTCTTGCTGGCAATGCTTATGCGCATTGCCATGCTCTTCTCTCTCGGCTGGTTGTTGGGTCTGACGCAGACGCTGTTTACGGTCGCAGCCCATCCGTTCAACGGTCGGGATCTGATCCTGATCCTGGGGGGTCTGTTTCTGCTGTATAAGGCGACGACTGAGATCCACGCCAAGCTGGAGGGTGAGGACCACGAGCGGAAAGCAGGTACCGGCGCGGCTTCCTTCTCCAGCGTCATTTTCCAGATCGTGCTGCTGGACATCGTCTTTTCGCTTGACTCCGTTATCACCGCGATTGGTATGACGACGAACATCACGATCGCGGTTGTTGCTGTGATGATCTCGATCGGTATCATGCTCGTCGCCGCCAAGCCACTGGCGGACTTCGTCAATGGCCACCCGACTGTCAAGATCCTGGCGTTGAGCTTCCTGCTGCTAATTGGGATGACCCTCGTTGCCGAAGGACTCGGACAGCACATCCCGAAGGGTTACATCTACTTCGCAATGGCCTTCTCGGTAATGGTGGAGATCATCAACCTGCGAGTCCGCAAGACGAGCGAGCCGGTGCATCTACACCAGCAGCTCTACAACGAGGACGTGGTCAGAGCTGCCGGCGCAAGACGCTAGGTATCGCTAGATCGTCTAGCAGAGATGCTGATGAAGAAGCGGACCGGGCGTACACGTCGCT
>JAHWJF010000437.1 GCA_019348515.1 Chloroflexota bacterium
GACGTCGAGGCGATCACCGGCGAAGGTTTCGAGATATACGGACTCCCACTTCAGGCCAACGCCCTTGTCGCCATGTACAGGACCGATCTCTTCGAGAATGCGGATGAGATGGCGGCGTTCGAGTCCGAGTATGGTCGAACCCTTGCCTTCCCCGAGACATGGGATGAGTTCACGGAGGTTGCCAAATTCTTCACGCGCCCCGATCAGAACCTCTATGGCACGACCCTGATGGCCGGAAACGGAGACTGGGCGACTGATGACTTCAAGACACTCCTGGCCGCCTGGGGCGGAAACGGCTACATGGTTTCCGACGACTTTTCGCTAGCGTTCAATTCACCCGAGGGCGTCGCTGCGCTGACGTACTACGCTGACTTGATCAATGAACACAAGGTGACCCCGCCGGGTGTCACCTCATTCTCGTGGGACGATGCGTCGGCGGCGTTCACGTCCGGCCTGACGGCGATGAGCATGAACTATCACACGGAAGTCCTGGCTCCCGACGTCCAAGGCAATGTCTCCTACGCGCTGGTGCCCAAGAACGTCGATCGCGGTCCGCACTTTGGGACCTGGATGCTAAGCGTGAACAAGGCCTCCCAGAACAAGGAGTGGGCCTACCGCGCTGTGAACTGGTTCACCAGTGGTCCCACCCAGACCAAGATGCTTGCCGCCCAGCTCCACCCGAGCCGCAAGTCGGTCTACGAGGCAGCAGAGACCGATGAGAACGCGGCGAAGTTCGGGAACTTCTACGACATCTTGGGCCAATCGCTCGCGCTAGGCGTGGGCCGCCCGCGACTGACCAACTACGGGGCTGTCGACAAGGAGATCTGGGTGGCCGTCAACAGTGCCGCGACTGGCTCGATGACGCCCGAGGAAGCTCTGCAATCAGCAGCCGGCAGGGTACTGGTTCTTTTGCAAGAGGCGGGGTACCCCGTCAGCTAATGCTCTCGGCGCCACTCCGTTCGCTGCCACGATTGCGGAGTGGCGCCATTCTGCGCCTTGGGCTTGCTGCGCCAAACTCTCAAAGGACGCCATGAAAACGACGCGAGACGAATCCAACGGGCTTGGCTGGGCGCTCGTCACGCCAGCCGTTGGCGTCCTTCTTCTGATGACCATTTTCCCCGCGTTGTATCTGTTGTGGGCGAGCTTCCGGCGCTTCAACCTGATGATGCCGGAGAACGCGGCATTCGTCGGGCTGGAGAACTACCGGAATGTCGTCACGAATGCCGACATCCGGCACAGCATGTTGGTCACGATCCTGTTCGTCGTCGCTGCAGTCGGGATCGAGCTGGTGCTAGGGTTGTTATTGGCCCTCATGCTCGCGCCGAAAAGCCGCTCGAACGCCGCGGCGGCAACGCTCCTCATCCTGCCGATGGCAGTGACGCCCGTGGTTTCAGCGCTCGTCTGGCGTGAGCTGTTCAACCCCAACTACGGCTGGGTCAACTACTACCTCCGCAAGATCGGCATCATGCAAGAACCGATTGCCTGGCTGAGCAATCCTCAGACGGCCTGGTTCACGCTCATCAGCCTCGATGTCTGGCAATGGACGCCGTTCGTCGCCCTCATCCTGATGGCGGGGTTGCAAGGCATCCCGCCGGAGCCGCGTGAAGCGGCCGCCGTCGATGGCGCGGAAGGGTGGCGGCTCTTCTGGGACGTGACCTTCCCCTTGCTGCGCCCCTTCGTGGCGATCGCCGTGCTGTTGCGGACGCTCGAGGCGTTCAAGACGTTTGGCACCATCCGGGTCCTCACCGGTGGCGGCCCCGGTATTTCGACGGAAATCATCAATCTGACGATCTACCGCACTGCTCTTCAGGACTTCAGCGTCGGGGCGGCAGCGTCGCTTGGAATCGCGTTTCTCGTCTTCCTCTCGATTCTGGTGCCGCAGAAGCTGCGCATCCTGGCGCGCAATTCCGATCTCGTGGAGGCCTGAGGTGAGACATACAGTTGGTCAACGCGTCCTCACGGCGCTCTCCCAAGTCGCCCTCTGGATCTGGGTGCTCCTGGCGATGGTTCCGCTCGTCTGGATGGCCACGACCTCGATCAAACCGGAAGGGTATGCGCAAACGATCCCGCCGACCTGGCAGTTTCAGCCGACGTTGCAACACTACGTCGACGTTCTGCAGGGGGCTGCCGCTACCCCGTTTGGGCCGTTACTGCTCCATAGCCTGATCGTCGCCGTTGGATCGACCGCTCTGGCGCTTGTGCTCGGTCTGTTCGCGGCCTACGCGTTAGCGCGGCTCCATTTCAAAGGCAAACGCTTTCTGGCACTGTGGATCCTCTCCACCATTATGTTTCCGCCGGTTGTAGCAGTGATTCCGATCTTCATCATGGCCGGGCGGCTGCAATTGATCGATAGATATCTGACACTGATCGTGCCCTACGCCGCATTCAATCTGCCACTAGTCATCTGGGTCCTGCGGAGTTCGATCCGGCAAATTCCTGAGGAGATCGAAGACGCCGCTCTGGTAGACGGCGCCTCACGGATACAGATCATCACCCGGATCGTGCTGCCCCTCGCGGCACCGGGCATCGCCACCGCAGGCATCCTGAGCATGCTTCTGGCATGGAACGAGTTCCTCTTCGCACTCACCTTGACGCGGTCGCAAGTCAAGACCGCGCCGGTCGGTATCAGCGAGTTCACCGGGATGTTCGGCACCCAGTGGGGCAGCCTGACCGCCGCCGCGACGACCATCGTCGCGCCGGTCGTCCTCATGGCCCTCCTTCTTCGCCGACACCTGATCGAAGGTTTAACGCTCGGCGCAGTCAAGTAAATCGACGTGCCGTGCTGAAAGGAGGGCAACACCCATGAAAGCCGTGCTCTTCCCAGGCGACCGGGAGGTCGCTGTCGTCGAGCGACCGACACCGCTGCCGGATCCCGGTGAGGCGCTGGTGCGGGTGCGCGCGTCGGCAATCTGTCGGAGCGACATGAGCCTCTATTACGGGAAGCCGATCGTCGGCGGCGAGGCTACGGCGACCGGCCAGATCGTGCCGGGTCACGAGCCGGCTGGCGAGGTCGTCGCAGTCGGTAACGGAGCCACGGCTGTTGCGCCGGGAGATCGGGTTGCGATCTATCTCGGCGTCGGTTGTGGCACCTGCGAGTTCTGCCGCCAAGGCTATCTGTTTCTTTGTCCAACCTGGAAGTGTGTTGGATTCGATGTCGATGGCGGCAATGCCGACTACATCGTCGTGCCTGCTGGGAACTGCCTCACGCTCCCCGACGAGATCAGCTTCGAGGCCGGTGCAGTGATGACTGACATGGTGGGCACGCAATTCGACGCACAGCGCCGATTGGGCATCTCCGGCACCGATACCGTCGCCATGTTCGGTATAGGCCCGATGGGTGGGGCCGGCATCCTCGTCGCCAAGGGGCGCGGTGCACGGGTAATTGCGGTCGACATTCTCGAGAGCCTGCTGGAGCAGGCACGGGGGCTCGGTGCGGATGCGACGATCAACAGCCGCGAGGAGAATCCTGTTGAACGATTGCGCGAGCTGACT
>JAHWJF010000438.1 GCA_019348515.1 Chloroflexota bacterium
TACATTCGTCTCGCGGTCGAACCGCTCAATCGCTTCGAGACGAGCTTCCTCACCACCGCCGCGCAGACGATGGAGGTCGTCGCCCGGGTCGATTCGCCGGCGCTCGGCGTGCTCCTCGACACCTTCCATATGAATATCGAGGAGAAGGACCAGGCCGCGGCCATCCATCAGGTCGGCGACAAACTCGCCCATTTCCACGCTTGTGGCAACGACCGCGGCGCTCCCGGCGCCGATCACATCGCCTGGGAGGCGATTACCGCCGCTCTGAGCGAGACCGGCTACGACGGCGCCGTGGTCATTGAATCTTTCACTCCGGACAACCAGACCATTGCCCGCGCCGCCGCCATCTGGCGCCCACTGGCGGAGACGCAGGACACCCTGGCGCGGGATGGGCTGGCCTTTTTGCGAGGCGTATTGGCCTGAGCGAATTCCAGTTCCAGAACCAAGACCGTCGCCAACGTCACACTGGCGGGATGATCGGCAACATCACGTGCGATGGGTGCGCGGCGTCATGAACTATGCGTTGACGGGCCACGCGGGGTTCCACATCGTCGCTGATCGGCGCGCCGGTATTGAGATTGCGGTCAAAGCGTGGGAAGTTGCTGCTGCTGATCTCCAGACGGATGGCGTGCCCGGCGCGGAATAGGTTCGACGTCACCCAGCAATCGATGACGAACTCCTCGATTTGCCCGGGTGCCAGGAGCTCGGCCGGGCCGCGGCCCTTCCGGTAGCGGCCGCGGATTATGCCGTCACACAGATTCCAGGCCGTACCGTCCGGAAATACGTCGATCAACTTGGCCGTGAAATCGGTGTCCGGACCATCGGTGGCGGCGAAGAGATGGACGACGATCGGACCAGTGATCTCCAGATCATGCGCGAGCGGCTGGCTGGTGTAGACGAGCACGTCGTCGCGCATCTCGATCGGGCGTTGATCGTAGACGCCCCAGGGCACGATCTCCGGATTGCAGCAGTTGCAGCCGCCCAGCGTCGGCACGGGGTGCTCCGGATCATAGACGAACATGTCGGTCGGCTCGTCACCGGGAGCCTCTGGACTAAGGCCGCCATCACCGTGCAGCGTGTTCGCCCGGCCGCCTGAGTGCAGGTAGTACGGGGTCCATTGCGTGCGCGCTAGCGGCCACTCCCGCTCATCGCGCCAGGCATCCTCTCCCATGACGAAGAGCTTCACCACCGGCTCGCGCTCCGCGCCGTTGTCGATCCCCTTCAGCCAGTGATCGAACCAGGCCAGCTCGATGACGCGGGTATCCAGCAGCGACACGAGGCCGAAATCACGGTCGCCGGCGTTGGTCGTGCCTGGGGGCGTGATGCCGGCCTGACTATGGGTCCAGGGACCCATGATGATGCGCTGGTTGGCGCGGGCCAGTTCGGAACCGGCTCCCGCGCGCAGCCCAACGAAGTTCGCCATCATGCCGCCCGCGTAGAGGTCGTACCACCCGCAGACCTGCAGTACGGGAATCGTGATGCGGGAGAATTGTTCATCGACCGCGGTGGCGCGCCAGTAGTCATCATAGTCGTGGTGATCCAGCCAGGTGCCGAAGGCGGGATGCCGCTTGCCGGAGACCTCATCCATCGCCCGCAACGGCAATGTGCGCAGGGTCGCCGGCCAATCGAAATGGTCGATCCGCTGCATGGTGCGACCCATCGTCCGCCAGCCCCAGACGGCGTTGACGCCGAGGCCGAACGCCCCACCCTGGTAGTGCGGACTATCCCAGAGGTTGTTGCCCATCACGCGCGGCGCGATCGTCTTCAGCAGCGGGTGACCGGTCATGGCCGCCTGCCACTGCACCTGCCCGAGATAGGATCCTCCCGTCATACCGACGTTCCCGTCGCACCAGGGTTGTGCCCCGATCCACTCCAGGGTGTCATAGCCGTCGTCCGTCTCGTGGTCCCAGGGGACAAACTCGCCTTCTGAGTCGTATCGGCCTCGCACATCCTGCGCTACCGAGACGTATCCGTGCTGCGCCCAGAAAAAGCCGTGGTCCAGCAGCAGATTGTTGTCGTACGGGGTGCGGGCGAGGAGCACCGGCCAGGGACCGGACCCGTTACCGGGCAGATAGACGTCCGCCGAGAGACGCACGCCGTCCCGCATTGGCACCGGCACATCGTTGAGCACGCGCACACGGGATGGGCGAAACACAGACACGAGGACCCCTATCACGATGAGAAGCTCACGGGATTACCGAGTGCGGAGCATATCAGGGCGGGGTGCAGTTCGAGTCAAGCGCAACGGGGTGGGGCCTGGCTGCGCTCCTGGCGCAGCAGTGGATCTACGCCGAGACGATGCCGGACACCCCGCACTGGTCAACCCTGCGCCAGCGCTGGAGCGTGATGAGGGCTGCGTCAGAGCGACTTGGTACGGCGCATGCCCGTGTTACCCGTATCGCAGCTGCCGCGTTACGCGCGGGGTGCATCCGTCACCGCGGCAGCGGGCCAAGCAATACGGAGGAGTCTTCGCCGCGGGCGAAGCGGGCAAGCTTGGCGTAGAAGTCTTCCAGGACGAAGCGAGCGTCGACCGTCTCATAGACCCGGATCGGACGGTGGTCACGGCCGTGGATGTAGGCCATCCCCCGGTCGAACTCCGGCGCCGGCCACATCGTCGAGGCGCCGCACTCGGGCGCCATGACGACCCCGACCGCCGGGGAATCGCCGAGCGACCGAAACTCCATCGGCCGATCCACGTGGTGGGCGTTGAAGTCAACCAATTGCTCGACCAGATAGCGCCCGAGCGGTTCGTGCGGCCAGACCCGTTCCAGCAGCTCGGCGTAGGACACCGAGAAGCGCTTGTAGACCGAACTCGGGATCTGCCACACCTCGAGCGGCGAGCGCATCACGACGTTGGCCGCGCCGATGTCGTTGGAGAGGTTGAACTCCGGGCCGCCGCCCGGCCACGGACCGCCGCCGATCCAGACGACGGTCAGGTTGCGCTCCGCGATTCGCGGCTCCTCCAGCAGCGCGCTCGCCATGTCCGTCAGCGGCCCGTAGAAGAGCACGTAGAGCGGCCGTGAGTCGTTCTTCAGAGCCTCCTCCGCGATGAGGGCTGACCCGGGCGAGGGGAGGGGTGTCGCCTCATCGGGCAGGGCCCGGGGAGATCCGTCGGCGACCCGGACCCGCCCCTCCCACCCCATCAGCCCGAGGAGCTTGTCGACCTCGTCGTGGCTCTCCCTCAGTGAGTCGGTCGTGCGACGCTCACCAAAGTGGGCCGGGATGATCCCGCGGATCTCGAACGACGGTGTAAGCAAAGCGTGGACGATAGCGAACTGGTCGTCCGCCTCGTTCTTGGCGTCGGTATTGACGATGACCCGGGAGCGTTTCTCTGGTGGTAGTAACGAGTCCAAGACGTCCTCCAGGTTGTCGGATTCGGCTGTTGCCCGACCGATATCCCGAACCGTCGTCGCCCCGCTCCCGTCGGCGGAGCGAGCCGCTCACGCGGCTTCGCCGGGCGCTAATCCTTGATCGCGCCGGCCGTCAGACCG
>JAHWJF010000439.1 GCA_019348515.1 Chloroflexota bacterium
ACTGCATCACCAGCAGCATCTCGCGTCTCCTCTCGCTCGCTGTCGGTCCGACTCGTGCCCGCCCCACATATCGTCGGCGACGGCACAGAACGAGCAGAGGCCGTAGCCTCTGCAGCGGATGCCGACGGGGGCGAGCGTCATGGCTACCGTTGGCGATTCTCTTCCAGCATACCCAATTCTGGCGCGTCCACGTCTAGCCGGTCGACGCTCCGGCCGGGGTCGCTCGAGTCACCCGGCGCCGGGGCATGCGACTGGAGGAGTGACCCACCGTCTCGTGGCTGGCGCCGAACTCCGCGGCTGGCTCGTGCGGGGCCCGAGTTCGTGCCTCGGTGCGGATCGTGGATTTCTGCTCACCTGTGGGCTTTCGGAGCCAGGGCGCCCGCGAGATAGCGCGCCGCGATTTCCCGTTCGAGCGGCGAGTTGGTACACAGGCGATTGCGATGGATGCTGTGGCGGTGGCCTTCCGTTGAGGTCCGGATCACATCTACCGCGGTCACCCTTGAGGGGCTGGCGGCCGTCAGACCCCGTACGCCCAGAAGTAGCTCGCGTAGAACACGCCCCAGGCGAACAGGTAGGGGCCGAGGAGCCAACCCATCCGCCGCGTCATTCGCCGGACCAGCCATCCGTAAAGGGCGGCCACGGCTGCAACCAGGACAAAGCGCGCGCCCCGGGCGGGGATCGTCCAGAGGAGCACCGCGCCGAGAGACTGCTCCTGCACCCCGGCGGTCCGGGCGTAGATCTTGTAGGGCACTCCCCCTAGCGGTCCCAGCACCATGCTCGCCGGTCCCCGTTCGCGCATCTCCTCCTCAACCCGTTCGACCATCCAGGGTGAGATCGCGGGAACGGCGTCGAGGAGCCTCGCGCTGTGGTCGCGATCGAGTCGAGCGCCGACCCCGTACATGAGCGCGCCGCCGACGAGTGCCCCGATGACCGCCCAGGCAACGGCGCGCAGACCGGCTCGCCAACTAAACAGGGCGAGTAAGCCTATCCAGACGTCGGGGACCACGAAGAAGAACGTCGCCTCCGCGAACCCCCAGCCGAGTGCGATGACCGCCGCAACCCGGGAACGGGCAAACACGTCCCGGAATCGACGTGTTCCAGCCCCACTTGGCTCCATAAGAGTAGATTCGCTCGCTGTCACCGTTCCTACCTCGGGTCGGCGCCGGTCATCGTAGCAGCGGGTGGTAGCTCGAATCCGCCCGGCCAGGATGTCCAAGACACAACAATCCGGGGTGGGGCCGATACAATGAATCATCGAAGAGAATCAAACCAACACTCCATGTCCGAGCGTTTGGCGGTGACCAGCATGCGCGTTCCCGAGCGGATTACGCGGCGCCCGATCCCATCACGCAGTGCATCCTGGGCCATCCTCGCCACCCACTGGCTCCAGGGGGCCGGGGTGCGGCCCAATCAGGTCTCGCTGCTGGGGCTGGCAATTGCCGCCCTCGCCGCGGTCTGCCTCTTCCTCGCCGGGAGAAGCGAGGACGGAGTACGAGCGGCGCTCCTCGTAGTCGCGGCCATCGCGATGCCGCTCCGGCTGCTCTGCAACCTTCTTGACGGGATGTTGGCCGTCGAGGGCAGCCTTACGTCACCAATCGGCGAGCTCTATAACGAGTTGCCTGACCGACTCGCCGATCTCCTGATCCTGGTGGCCGCCGGATACGCTATCACTGACATCAGCTGGGGACCTGAGCTTGGTTGGGCGGCCGCCACGACGGCCCTGCTGACGGCCTACGTCCGCACCCTCGGCGCCGCCGCGGGCGCGTCGCATCACTTCGACGGACCCATGGCCAAGCCCCGCCGGATGCACGTGCTGATCGCCGCCTGCCTCGTCTCGGCGGTCGCCACCGTCATTGGTAGACAGGAGGGATGGGCGCTCGCGGTCGCGCTGATCCTCATCATTGGCGGCGGCATGGTGACAATGGTCCGGCGACTGCGGCGGATCGTCGCCAACCTGGTGGCGGCATGACAGGGATCGTCACTGCGTGCCTGGCGGCACTCGCGCGCCTGGCCAGCGGCCCCAGCGTCCACTGCGTCGAGGACCGTCCTTGTCGAGGTCAGTGCATCTTTTTCGCCAACCACGGAAGCCATCTCGACTTCGTCGTCCTCTGGTCGGTGTTGCCTGAGGACCTCCGCGCCCGCACCCGTCCGGTCGCCGCAAGGGACTACTGGGAAGCCGGGCGGCTTCGCCAGTACTTGGCGACGCGGGTATTCAGGGCGGTGCTGGTCGACCGCCAGGGTGGCACCCTCGGTCAATTGCGGGCCCAGATGGACCACCTGATCGAGGCTCTGGATGCGGGAGACTCACTGATTCTCTTCCCGGAAGGCACCCGCGGCTCCGGCCAGGAGATCGGGTCATTCAAGAGTGGGCTCGATTATCTGGCCCGCCAGCGTCCGGACATCGACTTGGTCCCGGTACATCTCCACAATCTCGACCGCATCATGCCGAAGGGCGAGTTCTTACCCGTGCCGCAGCTCAGCCGCATCACATTCGGCTCTCCACTTCGTCTGGTTGACGGCGAGCCGAAAACGGCGTTTCTGCAGCGGGCGCGCAAGGCAGTCGAGAGTCTTGGGCCGTCATGAGGGCGGCATTTGACCGAGAGTTGATGTGGCTCGTCGGTGGGGTGCTCGGTGTCCTCGTCGTTGCCAGCATCATTGGCGCCGTCCTCGCCCGGCGCGTGACGAGCGATACAGAGCGCGCGACCGTCGCGAACCTCAACGCTCGCATCCGAGCGTGGTGGGGCATGTGCGCCATCTTCGCGCTCGCGCTGCTGACCCGTGGCATCGGCTCGGTGCTGCTCTTCTCGCTCATCTCGTTTTTCGCGCTGCGCGAATTCATCACGCTGACGCCGACCCGACACGCCGATCACCGTACCTTGCTCTGGATCTTCTTCCTGGTGACGCCGATCCAGTACTGGCTGGTCTGGCGTGACTGGTACGGGCTGTTCGCCATCTTCATCCCGGTCTTCGTCTTCCTGTTGGCGCCAGCGCGGACGGCGCTTGCCGGGGACACCGAACGGTTCCTGGAACGAACGGCGACGATCCAGTGGGCTCTCATGATCTGCGTCTACTGTGTGAGCTACGCTCCCGCGCTGTTGACGCTCGAGCTTCCGGACTACGAGGATGGCGGCGTCAAGCTCCTGCTCTTCCTGGTCATCGTGGCCCAGAGCAGCGATGTCCTGCAATACACCTTCGGCAAGCTCTTCGGCCGGCGCCGGATCGCCCCGCGCGTCAGCCCGAACAAGACGTGGGAGGGCTTTCTCGGTGGGATCATGTCCGCTACGCTCGTCGGGACCGCCCTCTGGTGGATCACACCCTTCGCGCCGTGGCAAGCGGCGGTCATGTCGCTAGTCATCACGCTGATGGGTTTCGGGGGAGGGGTGACGAGGGGGGCGCTGTGGGGGGCCGGCGGGGTCCAGGACTGCGGGAGGGTCGGTGGTGGGGCGGGCGGGGGGCGCGGCCGGTTCGAGTGGCTGTGCGTCGCCGGGC
>JAHWJF010000056.1 GCA_019348515.1 Chloroflexota bacterium
CGCTCCGATGGGTCGGGCAGCATCAGGGTGGCTACCCGGTTGAGTTCTATCCGTTAGGCGAGGCGTGGCTGGAGGTTGCGGTCCGGGTATTGTCGCTGGGAACGCTGTCGGCTGAGTCTGCACATACGCTCACGGTGGTTGCGCTCTTTCTCTTGCCGGGAGTTGGATTCGTTGCACTCGCGCATGAGGATGGATGGTCTGCCGCCGTAGGGTTGATCGCCGTTGCGCTGCACGTCTCGCTGCCCGGTGGCTGGTACGACGGCGGGTACACCGAGTTGGTGCAGTGGGGACTGGTGACCAACGTCGCCGCCGCTGTGGCCTCAATCCTCATGCTCCCGGCGTTGATCCGGTTTCTGCGAGCCGGCACTCGCTGGGCGGCCGTGGCCGCCGCGCTCCTTGCGGCCTTTGCCGTCTACGCCAACCCCAGGTCACTCCTTGGCCTGGCCGCGCTTGGGCTGGGAGCTTGGCTGGCAGGGATTCTCCGGCGAGATGGAGCGCCCCTGATCGTGCTGACCTTGCGGCTGGCACTGGTTGCCGGCGTCACCGCGCTCTTGGCCGCCCCAGAGTTGGTGGCGCTCGCACGGTTCCGCGATCTCTACACCTTCGTCACGTACAGCGGGTACAACGGACTCGCGGAGTACGGCGCGACTGCGGCGAGAGGCGTCACCTGGCCCGTCCTTGGCCTCGGGCTGTTGGGACTCGCTCTCGGGCTCGTCATCCGGCGTCGGCGGGCCACCACCACGGTGGCGGTAGCACTTCTCGTCTACCTGATGCTGACGGCGACACTCATCGTCGTTCCGGCCGCGGCCGGCTTAGCGCCGCAGCTCGAGCCAACTCGTCTCATGCCGTTGCAGCGGCTCTTGACGATCTACCTGGCGGCCGTCGCGTCCTGGACGATCTTGTCGTGGCTGACGGCCAGGATCGTGCCGTCGCGTCGCCAGGTTGCTCCGTTGGCGGCGGGTGCCGTATCCGTCGCGATTCTTCTCACACAGACGCGGCCTCTGGACGGGCCTCCTCCCGATCCCGCATCTCCGGCGATACCGCCCGTCAGCCTCTACTCGGTGGCAATGTCAGGACAGCCTGAGCAAGCCGATCTCGAAGCCGCAGTGCGAGCCGCCGATGAGGCCGCTTCTCCGGGGACGGCACTGCTCGTTCTTGGCTCAGCGCTGTCGTGGCACCAGCAGCTCTGGGCGCCGCTCTGGACCACGAGACCGCTCTTCTACGACAACTGGCTGTGGTACTGGCACCCTGACCACGCCGGCACACCGGGGTACCTGTTTCTGACGGGGCATCACTATCCCGATCCGGAGCGGACGCTCGACCGCGACTATCTTGGCCGGCACGGCATTGGTGGCGTGATCGTCACGGGGCCGGTACGGATGGAGGCCACGCGATCCCCGCTCTTGCGCCCGCTGCGCTTCGGTGTCTACGACGCATACACCGTGATCGATCCCGTGACCACGGTCACGTTTGGGGACCACACCGCGGCATCAATCGTTCTTGAGGATCACCAAGTCACGGCCACGAGCACTGCTCCTGGCGACCCGATAACAGCACGCATCAACTGGCACCCCCGGTGGCAGGCGACGGTCGCCGAAGTCCCGGAGACGGTTACGCGATTGAACAACGGTTACCTTGGCATCGAATCGAGTGAACCCGCCATGCGAGCAGAGCTGGTCTACTCACTGCAGCCACTTGGTTGGTTCGCAAGGGTGCTCGCGGCGGTTGGAGTAGCAGGAATTGCCTGGATCATCCTCGGTCACCCTCCGAAGCGTTTTCAGGACGGGCGCTGGTATTCTCGCCAAGTGAGCCGTGATGACCGGTTCGAGCTCACCCGAGATAGGAGCCGTTGGTGAGGATCACGGAGTTATGAGCCCAGGACATCACTACGGATGAGAGACGATGACATTCGATCACCACTACTGCCAGGGGGAGACCTGGTTGCAGCACTCCTCGACCGTGAGGTGATGGGTCTTGCCGACCGCGGTGGGGCGAGTAACCTCATTGGCGACCGCTGGGCAGACATAGCGGCGGCGCATGCGGAAACCTGGCTCCAGCGTGACTACGTCATTGCTGTGGAAGATCAGGAGCCGTTGCCAATTGTCCGGGTGGATCGGCTGGATGCGATACCGGCGGTCGCCGCGGCGGCGTCGAAACGAGGACTGCAAAACCCTGACCTGCTGCTCATCGCCCAGCGCGGGAATGAGCAGGCAATCCAGGCGGCGGATGCCAAGTTTTCCGTCGAAACGGCGCGGTCGAAGCAGGTAAGCCCCGAGGTCGTCCTGGGCCTGCTCGACCTGCGGGAGCACGTGCCGGGACTATTGCACGGAGTAGGCGACCGACCCCATGTCGAGCCGGGTGTTTTTCTCTGCCCCGACTACCCGCTTACCCATATCATGCTGCGGCGGCGGCGTGGCATCGTCCGCACCACGGTGCGTCCGGAAGAAGTGGTTCTCGTCCCGGCCGATCCGGCTCGGTTCTGGGACGAGGTTCAAGGCGCCGAGATCATGTTTCCACTCGCCGACACGGATGACCTCCCGGCGCGACCAGAAGAGCATCTCATGGCGGGGGTCTACTACTTCCGGCTGGCGCGGGCCGCCGTGGGGTTCTGGCTTGACGCGACCAAGCCGTTGCTCCTGCACAACGACACGGTGAACGTCGACTTCGGCGACGTCCGCGAGGAAGCGATCCGGCGGTCCCTGTCCGCGGCATCGGCATTCGAGGTGATCAGGCGTTGGGACGTCGACGTGCAGTCCATACGAAGCCAGCGGGCCGCGGTCGACCAGGTTGCCGCCTTGCCGATACCAGGCCGCGAGTTGCGGCCTATGACCGCACGGATCGCGGATGCCGTGGGCGGTGAGCCACCGTCGGCCAATCAAGTGCGGCGGCGCCTGGGTGCCTGGTACCGAGGCGAGCTCCGCGACCGCTTCGGCCCGATCTATCCTCCCGTTGCCGACCTGCCGTCGATATTGCGCCAGCTTGCCGATGTCGGCCGGGATCTCATGCCTCAGGCCGAACGAGAGTTGGAGCGGATCGTGCGCCTGCTGATGATGGACGCCAATGTGCCAGAACAGCCGGCGGTGACAATTGGAGAATCGCGACGCTGAACGACGTTGGCCGCGGCGATTCAGATGTCCCGCGCTTCTGAAGAGGTCAAGCCGAGGATTGACGCCAACACCGACGAGATGATGGCGCCGCCGGCGACTGCTGCCGGAGTTCCGACGCGGTCGGCGATCATACCCATCGGGAGCGAGCCGAGCGGCATCAGCCCCCACGTCAACATGTAGGCCCCCGTCACCCGACCGCGAACATCATCGGTCACCCGGTGCTGCACGAGGGCGTTATTGCCGCTCATGAACGCCGCCCCCAGCATGCCCGCCAGGAAGAGCAACGGCAACGTAATCCACAGCGTCCGGGAGAGTGCCACGCCGACGATGGGAAGTCCATAGAGGACGGTCATCCCGAGCAATAGGCGCCCAGCTCCTTCAGATCTTGCGGCCGATGCCACGAGGAGCGACCCCACGACCGCTCCGCAGCCAGAGACGGCCATCAGCAGTCCGAGACCCTCCGCGCCAATCTTCAAGATGTCGCGCGCGAACACATTCAGGAATCCGATATAGGGGAAGACGAAAAGGGTTGGGATCGAGGCGAGCAGGAACAGCGTCCGGAGATCGGGGCGAGAGGCGATGAGCCGAATCCCGTCAAAAACACCTCTACTGCCCGTGGTTCTCAGTACCCGTGGAGGGAGCACGATTCCCAAGACCAGGATGAATGACACCGCAATCGCCGCCCCCTGAGCCAGGAACGTCGGTCCGACGCCGATCGTGCCGATCACTATCCCTGCGACTGACGGACCGACGACCCGGGTCATGTTCTGGCCGGCGCTCATCAAGCCGATGGCGTTGGTCAGGTTCTCTTTGGGGACCAACGTAGGCACGAGCGACTGCTGCGTCGGGATCAGCAACGCCAAGAGCGAGCCGTTGAAAAAGGCGGCAATTGGCAGGTGCCAGGGCTGCACGAACCCTCCAATGACGTCTGCCGCCAGCACCGTTGCGAGGAGGAAAGCGAGTACCTGACAGGCGAGCATCAGCCGGCGGCGATCGAGGCGATCGATGAGGGAGCCGCCGAACGGTGCGACGACGAGAAATGGCAGTCCGGCGAAAAAGGTGACGATTCCGACGAATCCGGGTGAGTTCGTCATCACGATCGCCAGCCAGCCGAGGGCGACCTGCTGCATCCACTGACCAACTGATGATGCGAGGGCCGCGAGCCAGAGGCTACGAAAGACTGGGTGATCAGCCACTGCGCCGAGAAATCGCGGACGGGACCGCACCGTCCCCGGTGGTTCGTCTCGTACGATGTCGCTCAGGGCGGGGCGTGCGGGAACGCGTTGCCGGAACGCCAAGATCGTCTCCTAAAGGAACACCTGCCGAACCGAACCAGCAGGCGCCCGGCCGAGAATCGCCGGGACTATAGCACCAGCCACACTCTCGATCCGGACTGGCAACAATATCGTCTATCCTTCAGTTTCCGACCCGGCGGTCCATGCGGTGATCCGATTGGGTCGGCATGGAAAGGGGACGATTCGGGCCGTGAACTGCACGTTGAAGGGATTGGTACTCGCTGGAGGAAAGGGGTCGCGATTGCGGCCGCTCACCGCTACCGGCGCCAAGCAGCTGGTACCCGTGGCAAACAAACCGGTCCTGTTCTATGCGCTAGAGCAACTCGTCGATGCCGAGGTGACGGAGATTGGCATCATCACCGGCGATACCGCTGATCAAGTGATGGATGCCGTTGGCGACGGATCCGCATTTGGGGCCTCCGTGACGTACCTTCCTCAGCCCGCCCCGCTCGGTCTCGCGCACGCGATCATCACCGCGGAGAGCTGGCTCGGGGACTCGCCATTCTGCATGTTTCTCGGAGATAACTTTCTCGGCGGCGGCATCGAGTCGTACACCGCTCGATTCCGCGATCAGCCGTGCGCGGCACAGATCCTCCTGCGCCGTGTCGACGACGCCTCGTCATTAGGGGTCGCAGTCCTCGATCCCGATGGCCGGGTGCTGCGGCTCGTCGAAAAACCGCGCGAGCCGATTTCGGATCTCGCGGTCATTGGCGTCTACTACTTTGGGCCGGAAATCCATCAGATTACGCCGGCGCTCGTGCCGTCAGCGCGGGGTGAGCTCGAGATCACCGACGCGATTCAGGCTCTGATCGATGCCGGTCTCGAAGTCCGTGCCCAGACGGTCGCGGACGACTGGATCGACACCGGCAAGAAAGACGACATGTTGGAGGCCAACCGGCTCATCCTTGGTTCGCTACAACGGCGCGTCGAGGGGCATGTGGATACAGAATCAACGCTTATCGGGCCGGTCGTCGTAGAGTCGGGGGCCTCGATCACTGGCAGCACGGTGCGCGGTCCAGCCGTCATCGGCGCGGGCACCTCGGTCCGGGACACCTACATCGGGCCGTTCACCGCGATCGGTCCTGATTGCGAGCTATCGGGCTGCGAGATCGAGCACTCGATCGTTTTGGAACGGAGCATCATCCGCAATGTTGAACGGCGGATCGCCGACTCATTGATCGGCCGTGAAGTTGTGGTTGAACGCTCCCCGCTGCGCCCACAAGCTATCCGCTTGCTTCTCGGCGACCACTCGCGTGTCGATGTCGTTTGACCGAGTTGGTCCGCTGCTCGGGCAACGCGTGCTGGTGACTGGCGCTGGTGGCCAGCTCGGCCGGTATCTGGTTCCCGCGGTCCGGCGTTCAGGAGCGACGGTCATCGCTTTGGGATTGCGGGCTGCCGCCGGCATCGACGTCGCCGTCGATCTGGCAGACCGCGAAGCGGCCGTCAATGCCATCAGTTCGGTCAGCCCGGACGTGGTCATCCATGCCGCGGCCTGCACTGACGTCGATGGCATCGAGCGGGATCCGCATCGTGGCGACTCGGGAAATGCGTGGGCCACCCGTAACGTTGCCGATGCTACAAGCGACTCGCGTGGCTATTTGATCGCCGTCGGCACAGACATGGTCTTTCCAGGGGACGGCGGGGCGCCGTACGCGGAGGACGCCCCTCCCGCGCCGATTTCGGCATACGGCCGGTCGAAGTTGGAGGCGGAGACCGCGGTGCTGGAAACCGATCCCGCGTTCGCTGTGGCGCGCACGGCCTGGCTCTATGGGGGATCGGGTAAGCATTTTCCGCGCACCGTTCTTTCCGTCCTCCGCGACCGGGGTGGCATCGATGTTGTCGACGACGAGCGCGGCAGTCCGACGTATGCCGCTGATCTCGCCGATGCGCTCGTGCAGCTGGCGGTCACGCGCGGATGCGGCGTGTTTCATCTCGTCAACGAAGGCAGTGCAAGCCGGTTCACGCTGGCGCGCGAGACCGCGCGGCTGGCGGGATTCAATCCGGATCTGGTGCGGCCGATATCGACTGAGGAGTTCCTCAAACGGTATCCGTTGCCGGCGCGACGCCCAGCCGACAGCACGTTACGGAATATGCGCGCGGCGGCACTTGGCATCTCACTTCGAGACTGGCGTGAAGCCGTGAAGAGATACGTGCCGCACCTGGTGGCCGATCTACTGCCGGGCACGACGGCCGCGTCGACGACTGCAATGGGAGGGAGGTAGACGTGCGCATCCTGGTAACTGGCGCCGCCGGGTTCATTGGCTCCGCATATGTACGGCATGTGCTAAATGAGCACCCCGGCGACAAGGTGCTTGGCCTCGACTTGCTCACATACGCGGGAAACCTCGCAAACCTCGAGGAGCAGCGCGATGACCCGCGCTTTCGCTTCGTTCGGGGAGACATTGCGGACGCGGAACTCATCGGGGAGTTGGCCCCAGATCTTGATGCCATCGTCAACTTCGCGGCGGAGTCTCACGTCGATCGCTCCCTGCTCGATCCCGGGGCGTTCGCGCGGGCCAACGTCATTGGCGTGATGACGCTGCTGGAGGCCGCCAGAACTCATGGGTTGCGCATGCTCCAGGTCAGCACAGACGAGGTCTACGGTCATGTTCCAGCCGGTCAGGCCGCGGCCGAGGACTATCCTCTGCAACCGCGCTCGCCCTATTCCGCGGCCAAGGCTGGCGGCGAACTAATGTGCCAGGCCTATGGCACATCCTATGGAACGGACGTCGTGATCACCCGAGGCGCCAACACGATTGGGCCCCGACAGTATCCCGAGAAACTCATCCCGTTGTTCGTGACCAATGCGCTTCTGGATTTGCCGCTGCCGGTTTATGGAGATGGTCGCCAGATTCGCAACTGGCTCCATGCGGACGATCATGCTGCCGCTATCGATCTGGTGTTGAGAGAGGGCGCAAGCGGGCAGGCGTACAACGTCGCCGCGGACAACGAGCGGGAGAACCTGGAGGTGGTCCACGATATCCTCCAGCGAGTCGGCAAACCGCTTTCCCTGATCCGGCACGTCGAGGACCGCCCGGGACATGACCGGCGCTATGGCATCGATACCACACGTATCAGGACTGAACTGGGTTGGAGTCCGCGTAGAGACTGGCATCAGACGTTGTACGACACCATCGACTGGTACGTTGCGAACCCCGGTTGGTGGCAAGCCATCCGGCATCGAGACCCCAGATTCCAGGAATTCTACGATCGGCAATACAGCCATCGGTTGGCGGGCGTCGGGACTGCCACGAACTGAAGCCCTGCATCACCTTGCCGCCAATTGGCGGCAAGAACCTTCGTGGGCGATCTCCCTGGACGAATATGAACTGACGACAAGCCTCCGACTCGGCGGTATACTGCGGCCCACGTGATCTACTGGTTCCACTCGTAGTGGGACGCCTTTTCGAGATGGTGGCGGCGCCTGACCCTGGGCCCTGCGCCCTCTCTTGGCAGCGAGAATCTGTCAGCCTTCCGGCTGGCCAGGTTCACGTGGGGTTGGAAAGCGTTGGCAGTCGGAACTGGCACGCTGAGCGGCAGAGCGCTAGCGGCTAGTGAGCGGAGGAGTCGGAAGACAATGGCGACGACTATGGCGGCACCCGGGCGGGTCACGGTCCGCATGAAGGTCAACGGGGTCGAGTATGCGGCGGAGGTCGAACCCCGATTGCTCCTGGTCAACTTCCTGCGCGATAACCTGGGACTTACCGGAACGCACATCGGCTGCGACACCAGTCAGTGCGGCGCATGCGTCATTCACTTCAATGGCGAGCCGGTAAAGAGTTGCACGCTGCTGACAGTCCAGGCGGACGGGGCCGATCTGACCACGATCGAAGGAATCGCCAAGAACGGCGAGTACGACGAGGTCCAGATGGGCTTCTGGGAGATGCACGGTCTGCAATGCGGTTACTGCACCCCAGGCATGATCATGACCGCAAACGCGTTCCTGGACCGAAACCCGAACCCGACGGAAGCCGAAATCCGGCACGCGCTGGAAGGCAATCTCTGCCGTTGCACCGGATACCAGAACATCGTGAAAGCGGTGCAATACGCGGCGAATCAGCGGGGTGGCGGCGGCGCGGCGCCCGGTCCGGGTACGGATCTCGAGTTCGAGCATAAGGACGTCATCGAGCACGCGCCGGAAAACCTTCAGGACTGGGGCGATCAACTCGCCGGGCAGGAGGAGCAGTAGACGAGGGTGACACGCCATCGGGGTCACTCTGTCACCCGGACACCCGCGGACCACGGAGGGATGTGACATGGCAGCAACGATCGAGGCTCCCGAGAAGCTCGTCGGCAAACCACTCCGCCGGCGCGAAGATCCGAAGCTGATGACCGGTGACGGCAACTTCCTCGACGATATCCGGCTTCCGGGCATGACCTATGCGGCGATTCTGCGCTCGCCTGTCGCCCACGCGAAAATTCGAGGTATCGACACCAGCCGCGCCAAGGCTATGCCGGGCGTCGTCGGGGTGTTCACCGGCGAAGATCTTGCCGATGTGAACCCACTGCCTTGCGCGTGGCAGGCGGCAGGCGTCGACAATAACGTCGCCACGCCGCGGCTGCTCGCGTTGGGTGAGGTCCGCCAGGTCGGCGACCCCATTGCGGTCGTCGTCGCCGAGAGCGTCTATCAGGCGAACGACGCTCTGGAAGCGATCGAGATCGACTTCGACGAACTTCCCGCCGTCGTCGATTCGCGCGAGGCGGTCCAGCCAGGCGCGCCACAACTTCACGAGAACGCGCCGAACAATATCGTCATGCATTGGACCTGCGGGACGGATGCGGAGACGGTCGATCGCGCACTGGCGGAGGCGGAAGTCCGGGTCAGCCAGAGTATCTTCAATCAACGCCTGATTCCCACGGCCATGGAGCCCCGGGGTTCTATCGGCGTCTATGATCCGGGAACGCAGGAGTACACGCTGTGGGCGACGTCTCAAGCGCCCCACGTCCACAAGCTTGTCGTAGCCGCGTTCGTGCTCGGTATTCCCGAACAAAAGATTCGGGTCATCGCTCCCGATGTTGGCGGCGGGTTCGGCTCCAAGATTTTCGTGTACTTCGACATGCCGTTGATGCTCTGGCTTGCGAAGCAGCTCGGTCGCCCGGTCAAGTACTTCGAGGACCGCACGGAAAACTACCTGCACACGACCCACGGCCGCGATCACCACAGTGACATCGAGGTCGGTGCAACAGCGGACGGCAGGATCACTGCGCTGAAAGTCTCGACGCTGGCCAACCTGGGCGCGTACCTGTCGACTGTTGCGCCTGGGATCCCGACCACGCTCTATGGGCGGATGGTGGCCGGCTGTTACAAGATTCCGAATATCCATGTCGATGTCAAAGGCGTTTATACCAACACCGCGATGGTCGACGCCTACCGTGGAGCGGGCCGGCCGGAGGCAACGTTCGTCATCGAACGGGCATGTGATCTCGTTGCTGATGCCACTGGGATCGATCCCGCGGAGGTCCGCCGGCGCAACTTCATCCAGCCCGAGGATTTTCCCTACGACACCGGGCTAGGTATGTTGCCGTATGACAGTGGCGATTACGCTCCCGCGCTTGACAAGGCATTGCAGCACGCCGGCTACGCCAATCTGCTCGAAGAACAGGCCAGGCGCCGCGCCGATGGCTCAAGCAAGCTGCTGGGAATCGGACTCTCGTCCTACGTTGAGGTGTGTGGGATCGCGCCTTCGAAGTGGATCGGGCTCAGCGGTGAGGGCTGGGGAGCTGGTCTCTGGGAGAGCGCGGAGGTCCGCGTCTACCTCACCGGCAAGGTTTCGGTCACTACGGGCTCACTGCCTCACGGCCAGGGCCACGAGACGACGTTCGCGCAACTCGTGTCCGACCAGCTCGGCATTCCCTACGAGGACATCGAAATCGAGCACTCCGATACCAAGGGCACGCCCTTTGGCTTCGGTTCCTATGGAAGCCGGTCGCTGGCGGTTGGGGGCACTGCGATCTACAAGAGCGTGGAGAAGGTCGTCGAGAAGGCCAAGCTGCTGGCGGCTCATATGCTGGAGGCAGCACCGGAGGATATCGTTTACGAGAACGGCAAGGCCTGGGTCAAGGGATCCCCGGATGCGGTCAAGACCATCCAGGACATCGCGCTTCAGGCGCACGTCGCCTATGACCTTCCATCTGGCATGGAGCCTGGGCTGGAGGCCGTGACCTATTACGATCCGCCGAACTGCACCTTCCCGTTTGGGACCCACGTCTGCGTGGTCGAAGTCGATCGTGATACAGGTCAGGTCGAGATCATCAGGTACGTCGCGGTCGATGATGTCGGCAACGTGATCAATCCGATGATCGTAGACGGCCAGCTCCACGGCGGGATCGCCCAGGGAATCGCGCAGGCGCTATACGAAGGCGCCGTCTACGCCGACAACGGCGAGCTGATCACAGCGACGATGAATGACTACGCGATTCCGAAAGCAAGCATGCTGCCCACGTATGAGCTCGACCGAACGGTGACGACGACAACCGTCAACCCGATGGGCGCCAAGGGCGCGGGCGAAGCCGGCACGATTGGCTCAACTCCCGCCGTGGCGAACGCCGTCGTCGATGCGCTGTCCCATCTCGGGGTTCGGCATCTCGACATGCCATATACACCGGAGCGTGTCTGGCGGGCCATGCAGTCGCAGGAAGCGCGGGCGTAGGAGGGCGAGTTAGAGACTGTGTCATCCTGAGACCACAGGCGAAGCATCTCGTCGGACGCGAACGACTGGATACTGGGACGAGATTCTGCACGTTCGCAAGCTCACAATGCCACCGTGGTTGTCAACGAAGATCGGGATTCAATGAGAGCTTGACGGAAAATGGAGGGGTAACGGTGTTCCCAAATCAGTTCGACTATCACAGACCAGATAGCGTTCAGGCTGCAGCCAGTCTCTTGGCGGCAGACCCCGACGCCAAGCTACTGGCGGGCGTTCACTCACTTCTTCCGGCGATGAAGTTGCGTCTGGCATCGCCGTCGTCACTCGTCGATCTCGGCGGCATCGACGGACTCCTCGGCATCGATTCCGCAGGGAAGATAACTATCGGGGCCAATAAGACCTACCCGATGCTGCGGGATTCGCCCGAGCGTAGCCTCGTGCTGC
>JAHWJF010000440.1 GCA_019348515.1 Chloroflexota bacterium
GCCAGCCCGAATGGTGCGAGCCGGAGCGGATGGAGAGCGAGGATATGCTCTACCTGCTTTACACCTCCGGGACGACGGCCAAGCCAAAAGGCATCTTGCACACGACGGGTGGCTACCTGACCGGGATCACCAGCACGCACCGCACCGTCTTCGACATCAAGGACGACGACGTCTTCTGGGCTGCCGCCGATATCGGCTGGGTCACGGGGCATTCGTACATCGTGTACGCCCCGCTAGCCAATCACACCACTGGTGTCATGTACGAAGGCACCCCCGACTGGCCCGATCCCAGCCGCTGGTGGGACATCATCGAGCGCTACGGCGTGAGCGTCGTCTACATGGCGCCGACCGCGATCCGCGCCCACATGAAATGGGGTCCTCAGTTCGCCGAGCGGCACGACCTCTCCTCGCTGCGGCTGCTGGGAACCGTCGGCGAACCGATCAACCCCGAGGCCTGGATCTGGTACCACGAGCACATCGGCGGGGGCCGCTGTCCCATCGTCGACACCTGGTGGCAGACTGAAACCGGCGGCATCATGATCTCTCCCCTCCCGGGAATCACGACGACCAAGCCAGGCTCGGCGACCAAGCCGATCCCCGGCATCTTCGCCGACGTCGTCGACGACCAGGGCAATCCGGTACCGTTGGGTGAGGGCGGGTATCTCGTGCTCACGCAACCGTGGCCCGCCATGCTGCGCGGCATCTATGGCGACCCGGAGCGCTACAAGGCGACCTACTGGAGCAAATTCCCCGGCATGTACTTCCCGGGCGACGGCGCCCGTCGCGACGAGGACGGCGACTACTGGCTCATGGGTCGTGTCGACGACGTCATGAATGTCTCCGGTCACCGCCTCTCGACGACCGAGATCGAAAGCGCGCTGGTCGATGACAAGCGGGTGGCCGAAGCGGCGGTCGTCGGCCGCGAGGATGAGGTTACGGGAGAGGCCATCTGCTGCTTCGTGATCCTGAAGTCGGGGATCGAGCCGAGCGATGAGCTTGGCGAGCAGCTTCGCCAACATGTCGCGCACAAGATTGGCCCAATCGCCCGCCCGCGCCAACTGATGTTCACCCCTGATCTGCCCAAGACGCGCTCCGGAAAGATCATGCGCCGGCTCCTGCGGGATATCGCCGTCGGGCGGCAGCTGGGGGACACCACCACACTCGCCGACGCCGGTGTGGTGGAAACGATCCGCGACGCCTCCAGAGCCGCCTCGGACGACGAGTAGGCGGGGACGCCGCTTCACTCAAGGAGTGTCGCCGCGTTCAGGAAACGATCCGGGATCCGGGTGCTCCTGTGGCTGGGTCGCGCAGCATCCCGCGGCCGGATGAGCGTTATGGAAGGCTGCAAAGAATGCAAAGGCTACGAGAGGCAGGGCGGGGGCCCGGTCTGCCCATCTTGCCGTCTCTGCTAGAGGTATTCGCGGAACCACTCCACGATCCGGCGCATGCGATCGACGCGCCGATCCGGGCGCCCAACCCCGGCCAAGAAATGCGCCTCGCCCGGGTAACGAACCATTTGTGTCCTGACCCTGCGTGAGCGCAGGATGGCGAAGAGGATCTCGGATTGCTCCGGCGGGCAGCGGAGATCATTTTCCGACTGAAGGAGCAGGAGCGGCGCCGTGTTCTCGTGGATCTTCATGAACGGCGATGCCGCGAGAAAGGCATCGATGTCCTCCGGTAGGCGCCCCACGCCGACGAAGCGCTCGTCGGTGTAGCCGGAGAGGTCGGAACCGCCGTACCAGGAGACCCAGTTGCTGACCGGGTTCTCGCTGACCCCGGCATGGAACCGTCCGGGGTGATGACCGAGCAGCCAGTTGGTCATATAGCCGCCGCCGGATAACCCCATTACGCCGATCCGGCCGGAGTCGGCAAGCCCGGTTTCGACCGCCCACTCGACCAGGCGAAGATGATCTGATCCGTCAGTCTCACCCCAGCGGCCGTGGATCGCCTTGGCAAATGCTTCGCCGTAGCCGCTCGAGCCGCGCGGATTCGGATAGAGGACGTGGAACCCGGCGTCGGCAAGGGCAAGCATTTCCAGCCAGGGAGTCGGACCGTGGGCGGCGTGCGGACCACCGTGGATCTGGATGATCACCGGACCGGGCCTCGGCGCATCGCGTCCCTCGATCAGCCAGGTGTCGAAATCGTGCCCCTCTGGGTGAGTCAGGCGGTGACGCACCGGATCGCGGCGGTACGGCTCGAGCCAATCCGAGCCGTTGCCCGAGAGCCGGCGCATAGCGCCGTCTTCGATCGCGAAGACCTCGGTCGGCCGGCCCCGGTCGCTGGCGACCATCACCACCCGATCGTCTGCAACCGCGATCGCGTTGCAGACAATCTCGCCGGAGATGAGCGGCGACGCCTCGCCCGACCCCATGTCAAATCGATAGGGAAGGGTCCGGCCTTCGTCGCCGACCTGCGCGACGAGCGCGCGGTCGTCGAGCCATTCACAGGAGATCCCAACCCCGCGGACCACGAGATCGCCGGTGGTCACGTTCCCGACAGGACGGTCGAGATCCGAGCCGACTCTCTCAATTGCCGATCCGTCGCTGACATAGAGATGGTTATCCGCCCAGGACGGCTGCCGGGGGTAATCCTTGCCAATGACCGCAACGCGAGCGCCACCCGGTGCCGGCCGTACCGCGGCGATGCCACCGGGAAGCTCAGCCAGGAGACCCGGCTCCGCGGGCTGATCGAGGGCAATCCGCCGGACCGCCGCGCGCTCGCTCAAGCGCCGCATCCCGGCGTCCGGCTCGGCATCCGCGACGACCGCAATGTGCCGGCCATCCGGCATCCAGCGCGCGTCCAGCACCTCCCACGTTGGATCGGTAACTCTTCGCGGCTCACCGCGGTCGACTGACGCAACCCACGCGCTCAACAACTGATTGCGCAGCCCGATCGCGTCGAGCCTCCAGGAGAAGTCGTCGATGACGCGCGCGATCGGGTCCCTCGGGTCCCCAACTGCCAGACGCTCGACGCCGCTGTGGGCGGTGATCAGGAGTCGTTTCCCATCCGGGGACCACCGAACGGCCTTGGCGTCGCCCGCGATGACAGCCGCAAGCCGCGGCTCACCGCCGTCCATCGGCAGAATCCACGGCTGCTCTCGGTCACCACGATCGGAGATGAACGCGAGGTCCCGGCCATCGGGCGAAAAGAGGGGCCGGGTGTCGTTCGCCTCTCCATGCGTCAGTTGGCGGCTCTCGCCACCGGACCAGGGCACGAGCCAGAGATGGGTGCGGTAGGCGTTGTCGGCAATCACGCGCCGGCTGTAGACGACGGTCCCGCCGTCCGGCGCGAGGGTGACATCCTGAATCTGTGCCTGCCGCAACAGATCCTCCGGCTGAAACCAGTCCGTTTCATGGCCCACGCTGGGACCCTGAGGAGACATCACGACGGGTTCCTCCAACTGTTCAGGCATACACAATACGCCCCTGATCACCTTGATTTGGCGCGACGATGAGGAATCTCCGTTGG
>JAHWJF010000057.1:0-10150 GCA_019348515.1 Chloroflexota bacterium
ATGTGCAGGTGCGTCTGCTGATCGTGCCCGGCCCGAACGGCTCTCAGATGATTGACGACACCTACAATGCATCGACCCCGTCGGTCATGTCCGCTCTCGGGCTGCTGGAAGCGATGAACCCGCGGCGGGCGATCGCCGTCCTTGGCGACATGCGGGAATTGGGCGAGGTCTCAGAGCGGGAACACGTCGCGGTTGGCCGCCGCGCCGGGGAGGTCGCCGACCTCGTCGTCACCTTCGGCGAACTGGCACGGACGATCGCCCGCGAGGCGAGGACGACTGATGGGCGTTTCGATGCTGGCCCGCCGGACGTGACCTCGTTCAGTCTCGAGCAGCGGGAGGAACTGATCGACTACCTGCTCCGCGAGCTTCGCGAGGGGGATGTCGTCCTGCTCAAAGGATCACGCGGGTTGGAGATGGAAAACATCGTGGAGTGGTTACGAGACGGGAGTCGGGAAGTCGGTGAGTCGAAAAGTAGCCAAGTCTACGAATCGGGAGCCGCTGGAGCCGAGACGTCGTGAGCCATCCGATCTTTCACTTCCCGACTTCCCGACTTCCCGACTCCCCGACTTCCCGACTCTAGGCACCGCCCATGGACAGCATCATGCCGGCGGACCCGAACCAGAATATGGCGGTTTCGCTCGCGCTCGCGGGGCTCGCTTTCGTCGTGACCCTCATCATCGGACGCCCAATCGTCACCTTTCTGCGTATGCGGAAGGCGGCGAAACAGGTTCGCATCGATGGCCCCGAGACGCATCTTGTCAAGACCGGCACGCCAACGATGGGCGGCGTGATGGTGGCGGTGTCGGTCGTGCTGATCACCCTCGTCTTCAACACGGCCGGGCGGTTGTCGATGCTCCTCCCCATCGGCGTGCTCATCGCCTCCGCCATCCTGGGCGCAATGGACGACCGCATGAGTCTGCTTGGCGGGGCGCGCCAGGGTGGAATGACGGCGCGTTTCAAGTTTCTCTGGCTGACCCTGTTCGCTCTCGTCGCGGCGACGCTGTTGCACGCGCCGTTCCCGTATGGGCTCGGATTGAGTAGTGTCTATCTACCGTTCATCGGCCGCTATGAAATCGGGCTGCTCTACATCCCGATCGCCGCGCTCGCGATCATCGCCATGGCGAACGCGGTCAACTTCACCGATGGGCTCGACACCCTGGCGGCAGGCACGGCGGCCATTGCCTTCGTCGCCTACGCCATCATCGCCTACCGCCAGGGTCAGCTCGGCGTCGTCACCTTCTGTTTGACGATGACCGGCGCGCTGATGGGCTTCCTCTGGTTCAACGCGCATCCGGCGCAGGTCATCATGGGTGATACCGGGTCGCTCGCCATCGGCGCGTCGCTCGCGGTCGCGGCATTCATGACTGGACAGTGGCTGCTCTTGCCGGTGGTAGGTGCAGTCTTCGTGGCAGAGGCGGCATCGGTGATGTTGCAGGTTGGATACTTCAAGTTCACGAAGCGCCGGTATGGCGAAGGACGGCGACTGTTCAAAATGGCGCCACTGCATCACCACTTTGAGATGCTCGGTTGGTCGGAGACGCAGGTGACGATGCGCTTCTGGATGCTGGCCATGATGTCCGGCATTATCGGCGTCGCGATGGCGCTCGTTCAGTTTTGAGCCGGATCGGCAACGTGGGACACGACGTGCGCAGTAAGCGAGTCACACTCGTCGGTCTCGGTACCCGCGCGGGTGGTCTGGGCGTGGCGCGCTACCTGGCACAAGAGGGCGCGGAGGTCACGGTTACCGACCTGCGCCCTCGGGAAGCACTCACCGAGCCGCTCACACAACTGGCCGGTCTTCCTATCCGCTACGTCCTCGGGGGCCACGAGGAGCGCGATTTCACTCCGGAGCGGGCCGATCTCATCGTTCGCAACCCCGGCGTGCCGCGGCGCGCGCCGCTGCTGGAGCTGGCGCGCTCACATGGCATCCCGATCGAGATGGAGATGAGCCTCTTCTTCCGCGCCTGCCCGTCTCCTATCATCGGGGTTACCGGAACCAAGGGGAAGACGACTGTTTCAACCCTGATCGGCGAATTGCTGCGCTCGACGTTTCCGGAGATCGTCGTCGCCGGAAACATGGGTATCTCGGCGCTCGATCAGTTGCCGCGGCTGTGTCACGACGTGCCGGTCGTCATCGAGCTCTCATCCTGGCAGCTCGAGGCGCTGATCGAGCACGGCTTGTCGCCGCGCGTTGCCGTGTTGACGTTGATCGCCGAAGACCATCTCAATACCTACGATGGCTTTGCCGACTACGCGGCGACGAAGCGGGGTATCGTCCGGCATCAGCGGCCGGGCGACTGGCTTGTCGTCAACCGCGATGATTCTGAAGCGTGGCGGGCGGCCGCGCAAACCGCGGCTACAGTCGTCCCGTTTGGGGAGGGCGACCGGGGCCACGACGGGGCTTGGCTGGCGGACGGACTCCTCTGGCGCTGGCAAGGCGCGGAGACGCATTGGCCATTACCAACGTCTCCGGCGCTCGCGGGTCGGCATGGCGCACGGAATGCACTGGCGGCCCTGGCCGCGGCGATGGTGACCGGGGCGAATGCTGAAGCGATCTCGAACGGGCTCGCGGCATTTCGCGGTGTACGGGACCGGATGGAAATGGTCGCGGTGATCGACGGGGTGATGTTCATCAACGACACGACCGCGACTGCCCCCATTGCCGCAGTCGCCGCGCTGGACGCGTTGTCGCGGCGACGAGGACAGGTGCACCTGCTGGCCGGCGGCGCCGACAAGCGACTCGACCCATCGCCGCTGGCGGAGGCCGCGGTGCGCCACGATGCGCGGGTCTACCTCTTCACGGGAACGGCGACCCCGGCGCTTTATACAGCGTTGGAGAGCCAAGGCGTTACGCCGCGCGGCCCCTTTGCGGGGATGGCCGATGCTGTGAAGGCCGCATGGGAGGCGGCGGCGCCAGGCGACGTAATCGTGCTCTCTCCCGGCTGCGCATCGTTCGGACTCTTCCGTGACGAGTTCGACCGGGGCGACCGCTTTCGTGAAGCCGTAATGGCTTTACACGCCGAGATCGTCCAGAGGGGAACCGACGTTGCAGGCTGAATCACGAGTGACCGGCGCGTTGCTGCCGCCGGCACCGGCGCGGGTGCACTTCGTCGGGATCGGCGGCATCGGCATGAGCGGACTCGCCCGCATTCTGAACGGGTGGGGATATACCGTCACGGGATCGGATGCCGCGCCGTCGCCTCTGCTCCACCAGCTGAGAGATGAGGGCATCGCGGTCACCATTGGGCACAGCGCGACGGATGCCGCCGCCGCCGCTGATCTCGTGGTCGTGACGGCGGCGGTGCGCCCGGACAACCCGGAGATGGGGTCGGCTGCGGCCGCTGGGCGTCCGTTGGTGAAGAGGGCGCGGCTCCTCGGTGCGCTGACGGACGCGCGCCGGGGAGTGGCGGTCGCGGGTAGCCACGGCAAATCGACGACGAGCGGCATGATTGTCGCCGCCCTGCGGGCGCTTGGTACCGACCCCAGCTTCGCCATCGGTGCGGTCCTGAACGGGGCGGGCACCAACGCCGTGTCCGGCACGGGTGAGGAGATGGTCGTCGAAGCGGATGAGTACGACTGGTCCTTTCTCCAGCTTCACCCCAATGTCGCGGTCATCACCAACGTCGAGTATGACCACCCAGATCTCTTCCCTGACGTGCATGCCTACGACGCGGCATTCGCCGCATTCATTGCCGGGATGCCTCCTGAGGGGACGCTGGTGATCGCCGGCGATGACCCCGGCTGCGCCCGCCTGATGGCTCGTCAGGATTGGCGCCCGCCGCGACGGGTCATCACATTTGGCGAAGCGCCGGGCAGCGTCTGGCGGCTGGAGCGGGTGGAGGTTGGCTGGCGCGTCACGGGTCCCGACGATATCGCCGTGCCGCTCGCGCCGGCTGTCCCAGGGCAACATAATGCCAGGAATGCGACCGCGGCGCTGGCCGTGCTCGTCTCCCTTGGTCATGACGCGGCGGCGGCCGCTGCCGCAATCGAGACGTTCTCGGGAGTCGGCCGGCGCTTCGAGACGAAAGGCGAGGCGGGCGGCGTGCTGGTCATCGACGACTACGCCCACCATCCGCGCGAGGTCGCGGTCAACCTTCGCGCCGCCAAAGAGCGATTCCCCGGCCGCCGCCTGTGGGCGGTCTTCCAGCCGCACACCTATTCCCGGTTGAAGGCGCTGCTGCCCGACTTCGCTGCGGCGTTCGCGGACGCCGACCGGGTGATGATCCTCGATGTCTACGCGGCGAGGGAGACGGACGACCTCGGCATCTCCGCCGCCGATCTCGTGCGGCTCTTGCCGGATGCACCCTTGTCCGCGCGCGACCCGGAGGACGCCGCCCGTGCCCTCTCGCAGGTCGTTGCGCCGGGCGACGTCGTCCTCACGCTTGGCGCGGGCAGCATCACCGACACCGGGCCGCTACTGCTCGACCTCCTCCGCGAAAGCGAGCCACCAGCGCGGCCGGCGAGCGTGGAGCGACCGCGCCGTCATGCCGCGTCGGCGGCTTCCATCACGATCCCCGGTCACCCGGGGCTTAAGGTTCTTCGCGATGCGCCCATGCGCTTGCACACGACCTGGCGCATCGGCGGACCGGCTGATTTCCTCGTCCGCGCGGCGACCCCAGACGATCTCCTCGTCGCCGTGGCCTGGGGGCGGCAAGAGGGGATGCCGGTGACCGTTGTCGGCGGGGGGAGCAATCTCCTGGTGGGAGATAGCGGTATTCGCGGCCTAGTCGTGTTGGCGCGGACGCCGGGAGAGCGAGCCGGTGCCCTAGTCGACGTTGAGGATCTGGGCGATGCCGTCCGATTGCGCGTGGCCGCTCAGGCGCCTTTGTCATGGACCGGCCGCTACGCCGCCGAGCGAGGTTGGGCCGGGATGGACTGGGCCGTTGGGCTGCCGGGGACGATCGGCGGCGCGACGGTGAACAACGCTGGCGCGCACGGGACCGAGCAGATCGACCACCTCGAGTCGGTCGTCATGCTGAATGAGCGGGGCGAGATCGAAGAGCACCCCGCGGCCTGGCTCGAGGCTGCCTACCGGCACACGGTGATCAAAGCAGCGCCGCGGCCGAGACCCTGGATCGTGTTGACGGCGGTCATGCTTCTCCCGAAGGGTGATCCTAGCGCGCTGGTGCGGCTGGCCGACGAGCACGCCGCATTTCGCAAAGAGACGCAGCCGACTGGCGCCTGCGGGGGCTCGACATTCGCCAATCCGCCCGGCGACTTCGCGGGACGCCTGCTCGAGGAGAGCGGCCTCAAGGGATTTGCCGTCGGCGGCGCGGCGTTCTCACCCAAGCATGCGAACTGGATCGTCAACGATGGCGCCGCGACGGCGGCCGATGTGCGGGAGCTCATTGAAACGGCGCAAGCGCGAGTGCGGGACCAGTTCGGAGTAGAGTTGCGCCGCGAGGTTGAATATCTGCTCGAGGGTGACGAGTGAACGGCGGAGAGGATCGGTCAATGCAGGAGCGGCGTGGCGGCAAAGTGCGGGTGGCCGTCCTCTTCGGCGGCCAATCGGGTGAGCATGACGTGTCGCTGCGTTCGGCAGAGACGGTCATCGGCGCGCTCGATCCCGATCGCTACGACGTCGTTCCCGTCGGGATCACGCGCGAGGGACGCTGGCTCACCGGCGGTGATCCGTTCGCCGCGCTCACCGCGACCTCCCCCCTGTTTGCCTTGGGCGACGGCACGACCGCCGAGTCGGTTCCAGAGGTGTCCGCGGAGAGTGCCGTCCCCTCGCTGTTCGCCGGTGGCATCGACGTCGTATTCCCGGTGTTGCACGGTCCGATGGGGGAAGATGGAACGGTGCAGGGGCTGCTGGAACTGACCGGCCTGCCCTACGTCGGGGCTGGGGTGCTCGGGTCGGCACTCAGCATGGACAAGGCGATGGCGAAGACGATCCTGGCTCAGCACGGATTGCCGCAAGCGCCGTGGCGGCTGATCACGCGCAAGGAGTGGGAGCGCGATCCGGACACCTGCACCGAGTGGGTGGGCGAGATCCTTGGCTGGCCCTGTTTCGTCAAACCGGCAAACATGGGCTCGAGTGTCGGCGTAGTCAAGGCGCACGACCCGAGTGAGTTCCCGGCGGCAATGCGTGAAGCCTGCCGCTTCGACCGTCGCATCGTCATCGAAAAAGGCGTTGACGCCCGCGAGATGGAGGTTTCAGTCCTCGGCAACGATGAGCCGATTGCCTCGATCGTCGGCGAGATCGTGCCCTGCAATGAGTTCTACGACTACAACGCCAAGTACGTGGACGAAAACTCGGAACTCCTCGTCCCGGCGCCAATCGACCGCGGTACGATGGCCGAGATCCAGGAGATGGCGATCGCCGCGTTTCACGCCCTCGATCTCGCTGGGATGGCGCGAGTTGATTTCTTCATGGACCGCAACACCGACCAGATCTCCATCAACGAGGTCAACACGATCCCTGGGTTCACCGCGATCAGCATGTACCCGCGTCTCTGGCACGCGAGCGGGATACCGCTGGACGAGCTGGTGGACCGATTGGTGGGGCTGGCGTTGGAGCGTTCACTGGAGCGCCGACGCACGGCTTAGATGAATGAACGTTGTATAGTGCAACAACACCGGGAGCGAGCTAAACCCGATGGTATACTTGCGCAGGGCATTGCTCCGCGGCACAAGCCGGACTGCCGGGTTGGGGGGATGTGTCCCAATCTGGCGAACAGCATTTCCCGAGACGTTCGTCGAGTCCTCTGCGCCGCGCACGTCACCTTCCCCGCGGTGACGGATAGCACAACCCTCGGGTGCGCTTGCCGGACGAGCAGTTCCGGTGCCTTGCGCCAGTAGAGGCGTTCGCCTTCCAGGATGGGGGAGAAGCATGCAGTCCCACAACCAAGGGCCAGTACGCGGCCAGCGGCGGCCGCATCCGGAAGGCCAGCGAACGGTGAATTCGCGCACTGCCGTGGAGATTCCGGCGGCACCGTTGGAGATGGCCGCGGCCGTTCCTGATGCCAATTCCACCTCAGAACCCACGCCAACGGCTGTGCCAGCGAAGCCTGTCTCGCCGACGCGCGTGCGAGACGCATCCTGGGATGACGTAATTCGCGAATCATTCGCTCATATCAAGGTTGTCGGCATCGGCGGAGCCGGCGGCAATGCCGTCAACCGCATGATCGACGCCGGTGTCGACGGCATCGAGTTCGTCTCGGTCAACACCGACGCCCAGGCGCTTATGGGGAGCAACGCCCCCGTCTATGTGCGCATCGGCGACAAGCTGACCAAAGGCCTCGGCGCCGGAGGACGTCCGGAGATCGGGGAGCGTGCGGCCGAGGAGAGCGCTGACACGCTCGGCGAGATGGTGCGTGGCGCCGATATGGTCTTCATCACGGCCGGCATGGGCGGTGGCACCGGTACCGGCGCGGCGCCCGTCGTCGCCAAGCATGCCCGTGCGGCCGGAGCGCTCACCGTCGGCGTCGTCACCAAGCCCTTCGACTTCGAGGGCACCAGGAGGCGCCGCGCCGCTGAAGAGGGCATTGCCCGCCTCCGCGAGACCGTCGACGCGCTGATTGTCATTCCCAACCAGCGCCTGCTCGATATGGTCGATGCGAAGACCTCGATTGAGGAAGCCTTCGGTATGGCCGATGACGTCCTACGGCAAGGGATCGGCGGCATCTCCGACCTGATTACCAAACCCGGCATCATCAATCTCGACTTTGCCGACGTCAAGACGGTCATGAAGGAGGCCGGCTCGGCCTTGATGGCGATCGGTTACGGCTCGGGCGAGACGCGCTGCATCGATGCCGCGCAGCAGGCGATCGAGAGTCCGTTGCTCGAGATGAATATTCAGGGCGCTACCGGGGTGCTCTACAACATCACCGGTGGTACGGATCTCACGCTGATCGAGACGAGCGAGGCGGCGGAGGTGATTCGAGCCGCCGTCGACGAGGAAGCCGAGATCATCTATGGCACCTCGGTCGATTCCTCTCTCGGCGATGCTGTTCGCATTACCCTCATCGCGACCGGGTTTGAGCAGGGTGGGGATTTCTTCGACTCCTCAATGCGCGGTGCTTCGCGAGAGCCGCGTCCGATGCGCGAGCCGGAACGGACCTACCGTCCGGTAACTCCCCCGCCAATCTCCGCGCCGCCTCGAGCCACGACGCAGGGGACGTCGCCGGCCACGCCCTACCCTGAGGATGAGTGGGTGGCGGAGTCGTCGATCATCAAGTTCCTGCGCGAGCGATAGGAGTCAGGAGCGGTCGTGCCGGATCCTTGCCGGCTCGCCCGAGCGTGAGCCGTGCGTTGCCCGTTTTGCCGCGCTGAGGACTCTCGAGTCATCGACAGCCGCGAGTTGAGCGGCGGCGACAGCATTCGTCGCCGCCGCGAGTGCTCTGTCTGCGGGCGTCGCTTCACCACCTATGAACGGGTGGAAGGCGCCAGTCTGATGGTGGTAAAGAAAGATGGCCGGCGTCAGGAGTATGACCCGGTCAAGCTGCGACAGAAGCTGCGCGTGGCGCTCACCAAGCGTCCCGTTGGTGAGGATGCGATCGACGCCATCATTGCGCGCATCGAAGCCGACCTCATGGCGCGAGGCACCGCGGAAGTGTCCTCCAGTGCTATCGGTGAGGGCGTCCTGCGCGAGCTGAAAGCGCTCGACGAGGTCGCCTACATCCGCTTCGCCTCGGTCTATCGCCAATTCCAGGACATCGACGACCTGCGCCGTGAGGTTGAGGAGCTGCGCGCGCCGCCGGGGGACGATTCCTAGATCGAGAATCGGAGGTGGAGAATCGGTACCGCTGGCGAGGTCGGACGAAATCCCTTACACCCGACCTCGCCAGCGGCAACGATCTCCCGACTCCCGACTCACGTCGAGCGGGCCATAGCGCATCTCGCCGCTCGCCAGGCGCAAGGTGTGCTGACTGTCGAGCACTGGATCAGTCTCCGGGAAATCGGCTCGGTAATGTGCGCCGCGGCTCTCCTCCCGGTGGACCGCCGCGGCAATCACCGACCGCGCGGCGTCGATCAGGTTACGCAGCTCCCAGAACGCGCGCCGGGATTCGCAGTCGCTTGCTGACGTGCTGGTCAGCACCTTCGCCTCTACGTCAGCGGCAATCACATCAACCGCAGTTTGTGCCTGAGCCAGACCTGCCGCATCGCGCACCACGGCGACATCGCGGCTCATGACACGTTGCAGCCGCGCCCGGAGAGCGGCGATCTCGTGCGGACCGAGCGTGGTTCCCGATAGTGTCGGAATTGAAGCCGGTTCCAAAGGTGTTTCCGACGGGAGCCGGGGCCACTCGCGCGTAAGGTGGTCCGCTCCAGCCATACCGAAGACAAGACCCTCCAGCAGCGAATTCGAGGCAAGGCGATTGGCACCGTGGATGCCGGTTGCCGCCGCCTCACCAAATGCCAACAAGCCTGGGAGACTGGTGAGTCCTTCCGGACTTGCGGCCACGCCGCCGATGAAATAGTGCGCGGCGGGGGCAACGGGGATGAGATCGGTCGCGAGGTCAAGCCCACGCTCGGCCAGCTCCATGGTGATGGTCGGGAATCGAGCGCGCATCTCCGCCGGATCGAGGTGCCGTAGATCGAGATCGACATGATCCCGTCCATCAATCGCCATCTGGCGCTGGATGGCCCGCGCCACGACGTCTCGCGGGGCCAGTTCAGCAAGAGGATGAATCGCCGTCATGAACCGTTCGCCAGCGGCGTCACGGAGATAGGCGCCTTCGCCGCGTACTGCCTCCGAGACGAGGAAGGGAACCTTCCCGGGAAGGGCGAGGACGGTGGGGTGGAACTGGACGAACTCAGTGTCGGCAACAATCGCCCCGGCCCGCAGCGCCATAGCTAAACCGTCGGCAGTCGCCCCTCGGGGGTTCGATGTGGTTGCCCATAGATGTCCCGCGCCACCGGCAGCCAGCACCGTTACCGGTGCCCCGAGCAGGGTCAAGGGTCCGCCCACCTCCAGTTCGGCGACGACACCGCGGCAGCGACCATCCTGGACGATGAGATCGACGACAAACGCGCCGGGATAGAGATCGACATGGCGATCCTCCCGCACCCGGGCGACGAGCGCCCGTTCGATCTCGGCCCCGGTGGCATCCCCACCGGCGTGAAGGACGCGTCGCCGCGAATGGGCCGCCTCGCGGCCGAGGAGCATCTCGCCGTTCGGGTCCGCGTCGAAATGCGCGCCGAGAGC
>JAHWJF010000057.1:10250-11412 GCA_019348515.1 Chloroflexota bacterium
GGGCTCCACTGCGGCTGCCCGCGCATTGGGGTCGGACAGAGGACTCGAATCAGTCGGAATCTCGGTCATGGCCAGTAGCCTACCGCAACGAGCGGATCGCCCGTGATGACGATCTCACGACGAGGCCGGGCTTCGGCGACAATCGGGAATCACCATATGGCCTGACGCCTGGCCACGGGACTGGAGTGACCATCATGAGCGCGAGCACCCGAACCCCGGTCGTGGATGCCCACCACCACTTCTGGACTCCATCTCGGCATGACTACTACTGGATGTCCAGCGCCGAGCTCGATCCTATCCGCCGCTCGTTCGCTCCAGCCGATCTGCGGCCACTGTTGATCGCGGCCGGCGTTGACTACACCGTTCTGATGCAGACGGTGCCGAGCGTGCAGGAGACGCGGGAGTTCATGAGCACCGCCGAGGCAACCGACTTCGTGGCCGGCGTCGTCGGTTGGGTCGATCTCACCGATCCCGCCGTTGGCGACACGCTTGCTGAATTGCAGTCCCAGCCCAATGGCCAAACGCTCGTCGGCATCCGGCATCAGGTCCATGACGAGAACGAAGCGGAGTGGTTGTTGCGGCCGGACGTGCAACGGGGACTGAAGGCGGTGAGAGACGCCGGGCTCGCCTATGACCTCCTCGTGCGTCCTCGCGAGCTGCCCGCGGCGTTGGCGACGGCGAAAGCCTTTCCCGGCATGCGCTTTGTCATCGACCACATCGCCAAGCCGTCGATCGCCGCGGGCGAGATCGATGACTGGGCCGCGTTGATGGAGCCCTTCCGCCCCTTGACGCACGTCACCTGCAAGCTCTCAGGAATGATCACCGAGGCGAACTGGGACGACTGGACCCCGGCGGATCTCGAGCCGTATGTTCACCGTGCCGTGGACATCTTCGGCCCAGACCGGCTGATGTACGGCTCGGACTGGCCGGTCTGCCTCCTCGCCGGGCAATACGGCGAGGTGAAAAATGCACTCGAGGAGGCGCTGCCGCCACTTTCACCCCTGGATAGGGACAAGGTTTTCGGTGGCAACGCTATTCGCTTTTACGGGTTGGATGTTGGCTGAGGACCCCTCATCCCCGACCGTTCTCCCCATGCGTGGGGAGAAGGGAGCAACGCGTCGCACAGAGAAAGCCCCTCTCCCTGCGCACAGGGAGAGGGGTT
>JAHWJF010000441.1 GCA_019348515.1 Chloroflexota bacterium
CTCGAGCAGCTCCGTCGCCACGACGTGTTTCCCGACGCGGTGGAACTCCGCCACTACCGCGTCGTACGGAAAGTCGTCGGCGTTGCGGGAGGCCAGCCAATGCGCGATCGCTGCCGCGGGCGGCAACGCCCCGTCGAGTGCGAAAGACCGCGCAAACGGGCACCGCGGGCTCGTCTGCGTCTCCCGCGTATCAGTCGCCGCACCGGCTGTCGTGGACTGGGTCTGCATCTCCGGCCTCCTGCTGAACCAGACGCCTGCCAGGTCGTCATGTCCGCGTGTGTGCCAACGCCGCTGCGTCGGGTTGGGTATCAGCGCCCTGACGGCTGGTATCAGCATGCGGGAGAGCGGAGCACGTCGCAGTTCGCTGCCTTACACAGGGGGTGTTATTTGGGTTACACCCGCCGTCGGCGGATCACCTGGCATGTGGCCGGATGAGCACGCTCGCTTCCACACCCGCTCGGGTCTCTGGACCGCCACGTTCCCCGGCGACGGGATCGGGTTGAATGATCCCGCCACTCCGGTCCGCCGCTCGAGGCGCCAGTTGACCTGACACGGGCGTTAGGGGTGCGCCCGCTTGCCGTCTATCTCAGCCATCCGGTGTCCGGCGACCGTTTTCACCCGCTGGTGCAGGTCGTGTCAGATCAGTGCGAGGTGGGACAGTGGAGAGCGGACGACGTCACGCGTTGAGGAGAACGTGACCCGTGGCCGCTGATCGGTTCGATACCCTGTCCCGTGAGCTGACCGCGCGCCCCTCTCGCCGGGCCGCCACGACCGCGGTCCTGGACGGCATGCTCGGTCTACTCGGGCTGAGCGACACCGGGGCCAAGAAGCAGAAGGGCAAAGGTAAGGGCTGCGTTCCCGTCGGCAACGGGATATCGCGGTGCCTCCCGGGTACGGAGCTGTACCAATTGCTCACACCTGGGTGCTAAGCCGCGGGCGAAGCTTCCCGCCGTAGCTCGTCGCGTGCTGCCCGGCCCTTTTCGTGGTGGGCGCCAGACTCACCTCCCGCCAGGGCAGTACCGCGCTCTTCGGACCGCGGCAGCCGGGGGCGGCTGGACGACCCTCCAGGCGGAAGCAGCGGGCCCAGCTGATCTTCGCTCTTGTTGCGAACCTTGCATTAATCTATTGTTATGCATTCCATAAACGGAGGGTAGTCATGCACATCGACCCCCAGCATCGTCTGTACAGTCCACGCCGCTGCTTCGCAATCCCGAAGCCACAGACCGCGGTGCCTGAAATCGTGCGGGACTCCTGGAAGGCGTTGTGTCTGGAACGCGCTACACGGCGGGAGGCCGAGCGCGAACTGCACGATGCGGGCATTTGGCGATCACCAATCGGGCACTACTCGGGACACCTCACTATTGCCGCCGTGGTGGCGGTTCTCCTTGTTGCCATCCTCGCCGTCGCCAATCGCTCCCCTGATGCCCCGGACTCCCAGGGAGTCATCTCGGACCTGGCGGCCGGCATTCTCGGTGCTGGGGCGCTCTGGCTCGGGTTGCAGCAGTTCCGCCTCGCGCGGAACGAGGTGTCGTTAGACAAATTCTATGATCGCCTCGATATCACGAATTGCCGGCTGGAAGCATCCGCGGACACTCGATCGCTCGTCGATTGCTGGGAGGAGAATGGACAGGATAATGAACGCACCTTTGCGCGCAAGATGTACGTCTACCGGGAACTTGACAACTTGGAATATGCGATTGCCAAATACCGAATTGGTTTCATGCAGCCTGACAACGCCTATCGGGCATTGCGCACATTCCGCTCTCGGTGCAGCGCCGGACCCGATTTCTGCACGATCGCCCGGAGGGCCGTCGTGGATAAGCCAGAGGTGGATAAGCGAGGGTACGACAACCAAACAATCGCCGTCGTGAAATATGCGTGCGATTCGGCAGAACCGTTTTGGCCCGCGCCTAGTGGGTCGCAGACGCGCCCCCTTCCCAACCCGTGAATGCCCTGAGGCAGAGGATTGGACGATCCTGATCTGCCCGCAGGAGACGGTTCAACACACACGTGAGTCCACAATGGGCAGCACGAATCCGCGCCACCATCTCGCGATGAGACGGCGGCGCGGTCCCGCGTCACAGCCAGCTTCGTCCGGCTGCCGCCTGCCCTCTACGGCTCCACGAAGGGTTGGCAGGTGCTATTCACGCACTGGAACTCACGGCCCCCCTGCTCGCCGGTGCAGCAGTGCAAGTTCGGTCCACAGGTGGCGCCTGTCCCACGGCAGCAGGCCCTGTCACTGTTGCCGGCCCCGTAGGGGATCTCGCAGATCAACTGCTCGGAGGAGTTGCACTGGCCGTCCTGGCTGCAGGCTGCGCCTTCCGGCAGCCCCGGCGTGGTGCTCGGCTTGCCGTGAGGACGGCACTTGCCATTTCGGCACCGAAAGCCCGGCTTACAATTGATGAGCCGGCACCCCCCGCCCGTCTTCTTGCGCTTCTTGGCCGAGGCGTCCTCGACCTGAACGTGCAGCAGCGCGCCCCCGGCGGTGACCGCCGCCGCTCCCGCCACCAGACCACGCAGCGCCTCGCGCCGGGTCATGCCACTCCCGAAGAGCCGGGCCACTGAATCAAACCTGCTCGTGTCCATCGCCGCTATCTCCTGTCGCCAAGCCTGGCGATTGTCTGCGCCGCCCCGAGCATCTCTGGGGCTGCATCCATTTCACCAGGGGGAGGAGACGGCGCCTGCCAGACCTGGCACACCCAGCCTGTCAATTCGGGAACAGGGCACGCGGCTCACCGGATCTCATCCGATCCGATGCGTTGAATCTGAGGAGTGCTGGCATTATTCCGGCGTGGTGCGGAGCGTGCTACGCTGCCCCTATCACACGGATCTTCCCGTGTGCCATCCCGCGCCCTAGCGGGATCCCCCCGGTCGTTGACGCCTGTTGGGGAGTGTCGACGGCCTCCTGCCGGATCGTCGTGGTCCGCACCCTCCATGCATCCGAAAGGCATTCCCATGACCGCGAATGGTCGTCAGCCCCATATCCTCGTCATCAATGACACGCAAGAGATCCTCGACTTGATGCAGGAGCTCCTGGAAGAGGAGGGCTACCGGGTCACGACCTCGCTGGCGCTGCTGGACATCGACAAGGTCAAAGCCCTCGCCCCCGACATCATCGTCCAGGATCTGCTCTTCGAGGGGACCCAGGAGATTGGGTGGAAGCTCCTCACCCTGGTGCGGCTCGATCCGCAGCTGGCGCGGATCCCGCTGGTGCTGTGTACGGCGGCCACGCGGACCGTCAACGACCCGGAGATGGCTGAGCAGCTGGACCGCCAAGGCATCCGCGTCGTGCTCAAGCCCTTCGACATCGAGCAGCTGCTAACCACGCTGGCCGAGGTCCACACGGCGCAGGTGCTGATCGACCAGGCGAGCGACGGGTAGACCCGCCGCGGCATGACCAGAGGGACGACGATGAGTGACACCCCCCACCTCCAGGCCCGTCTGCTC
>JAHWJF010000058.1 GCA_019348515.1 Chloroflexota bacterium
GTGATGGCCGGCGCCAGGAATAGGACCAGCAATGTGACGGCGAGGACAAGACCTGTTCTTGCCCCGGGCCCCGGACAAAGACTTGTAAACCTACGCATGCGGCGCCTCATTTCAATGACGGTGAGCGAACCCCTTTGATGTTGAAACGCCTCGTATCCCCCCTGTCGTTTCGACCTGGCATGATTCCGCCTGTCTTGGTTCACCGCAGTGTCGCGCCGGATCCCCACCCAAGCGTGCTGGCTGTTGCTTCGGTATCCTGCTGCCGGAACTTGCATGCGAAGGGGGTACCGTGAGCGACGGACACGACAAGGGTGCGCGGCCGCCCGGCTACCGCCTGATGCTGCGCGAGATGGCGCCCGACGAGCGCCCCCGGGAGCGGCTCAAACTGCGCGGATCCTCGGCCCTGAGCGACGGGGATCTGCTTGCCATAATCTTGAATACCGGGATGAAAGGCGAGACGGTGACCGATGTCTCGCAGCGCCTGCTGGCCGAGCATGGCGGGCTGCGCGGTCTGTTTCGCCTCGACATCGCCGAGCTGTCTCGCATCCGCGGTCTCGGCGACGCCAAAGCGGTGCGGTTGAAAGCGGCATTGGAGCTGGGGCGGCGCCTCGCGGCGCTCTCTCCGGATGAGCGGCCGCAGGTCGGCTCCCCGGAGGACGTAGCCAATCTCCTCCAGATCGAGATGGCGGCCCTGGAGCAGGAGCAGCTGCGGGTGGTCCTCCTCGACACCAAACACCGCATTCAGGGCAGCCGCACCGTCTACCAGGGCAGCGTCAATCAGGCCCAGGTCAGAGTGGCGGAGGTTTTTCGTGACGCCGTGCGTCAGCAGGCCACGGCCATCGTCGCCGTCCACAACCACCCGTCCGGCGATCCCACCCCCTCGGCCGCCGATGTCGCCCTCACCGTGGAGCTAGTTCGGGCTGGAGAGTTGCTCGACATCGAGCTGCTCGACCATCTCATCATCGGTCAGGGACGGTGGATCTCCTTGAAGCGGCTGGGACTGGGCTTCCCGAAGGCGTAGTACTCGAATACTCGATAGGCCAAGTGATGCCTCGACGCAGATTCGGGGTCACTTCGGCTGATGCCGCGATGGTCGAAAAACCATGAGGCAATCGAGGAAGGCGGCCGCTCAGCCCTTAGGCACATAAACGATCACGAGAAATTTACGATATGATCATCATGTATCAATGGTTAGCCGCTGCCGTTGATCGCCGAAGCCTGGCTCAGGTGATTGACATAGTGACCGTGATGTGGAGTGCAGCAATGAAGCAAACAGTGCTCGCCATCCTGGTCGCTGTTGGCCTGGTCGCGGCCGTGGCCGGGACGGGCAGCGGCCTGGCGCAGAGGCGACACCGGTGGGCCTGATGACCTTCGGCTTGGGATGCGACTCAGGGACTCTCAACTTGCGGCGCAGCTCGGTGGCATGCATGGGGCACACGGCATTTGCGACTGTTATGACTTCAGCGTCCCGTTCCCGTGATTGACGTCGGAGAGGCGACCGCTCTCGTGCTTGCAGTCCGTGTGGAAGTCCCGAGGACGGTGCGACTCGTCAAGGCCGAACTGCTCGCGGATAGGTGTGAAGAGGAGATCATCATGGAAACACCGAGGGTCTATGACATCCGCAACAATGCCGATGCGGTCCGCTTCGGCTTGTCGCCGACGGAGCCCACTCAAAATAGTAACGGCGTACCGGCGCGGGACTTCTTGCTCTCCCGCTGCATCTTAGGGCGACATGGGGCACAGCCACGCTTTATCGTCCTCCATATTCAGGAGGGCAGCACGCCGGGGAGTCTCGACCACTGGGTCGCTGGTCGCGTTCAGGGCAGAGATGGGCAGTGGCACGAGGTCCAGGCTAGCTCGACGGTTATGGTGCAACGGGACGGTTCGATCCTTCGCGTGATTCCCGAAGAGCACGGGCCGTGGACCAATGGGCGAGTCCAGAGGCCGACATGGCAGTCGGCCCAGTTGCGCGCTCTGTCCGGCGTCGGCAGCCCGAACCTCCATTGCCTGACGATCGAGGCCGAGGGTCTGCCGAACGACGAGATGCCTGAGCCAGAGTTCCGTGCCGTCCTCTGGCAGGTTCGCGACTGGATGAACCGCTACGACATTCCGGTCGACAACATCTTGCCGCATTCTTCCATCGACAGCGTGGACCGCCCTCACTGCCCCGGCGCCTACTACCATCGCGTGATGGTAGCCCTCGCGGGTTATCGTGAACCCTCTCCTCCGCCGCCCTTCGACGGGCAGCCGAAGACCACCAACGGCGTCGTGTTCCACCCCTTCAAGCGGCAAGTTACCTCCAATGGAGTCAACCAGCGATTGTGGGCAAGCCCAACTGCTCCGCTCACCGGACCGTTGATTCCGGCTGGTGAGCAGATTGAGGCCGTCTACTGGATCAAGGGCGATGAAGTCGATGGGAACGACATCTGGTTGGTCAAGGACTCGGGACCGCGCATATGGTCCGGCGGGGTCAAAGAAGCGGTGCCGTGATCGATGTTCAGTCCTAGCGGCCGGCGCGTCGCCCGCGCACGACGGAGAGACCGGGAGTGGAAGCAGGGGGCTCGCCTGCCGCGAGCCGCTCACGGACGGCGACGCACAGACTGTGGGCGGCGACGAGATGCGCGTCTTCGACGACCTCGATACGGTCAGACGGCACATGCACGACGACGTCGACAAGCTGCGCGAGGCTGCCCCCCGATCGCCCCGTGAGGCCGACAACGTCCATCCCGCACGAGCGCGCCGTCTCAACCGCGGCGATCACGTTGGGCGAGTTGCCGCTGGCGGAAATCACCACCAGGACATCACCGGGGTGCGCTAACGTCTGGAGTTGCTCGGCGAAGACCCGGTCGTATCCGCTGTCATTGGCCCACGCCGTCAGCAATGGCATGTTGTCGGTCAGCGAGACCACCCGGAAGGTTGGCGGGCCGTCTCGGCGTGTGCCTTTGCCCAGGTCACAGGCGAAGTGGGACGCGGTGGCGGCGCTGCCGCCGTTGCCGACGACGAACACGACTCGCTTTCGCGCTTGGCAGGCGAGCAGCATGAGCGCCACGTGCTCCAGCGATTCGAGATCGATCTTGGCTGCGACGGCGGCGACTTCGTCCCAGTAGTCGCGCAGCGTCGTCTGCAGCGGGATCTCAGGAGTGACTCGCGTTGGCTGTCTCATAGAGTGGTCCTTTCATGGCGATTCGGGATCGCGCGGCGCGGTCCGGGGGACCCTCGAGCGCAACACAGCCGCGATAGTCAAAGTCGAACGGGAACGGCGTGAGACCGGCGGCGCGCAGACCGGCGGTCACGTCCGCGCGGCGGTCCGGCGGCACGCAGAAGAGAAAGAACCCTCCCCCTCCCGCGCCGGCGATCTTGCCGCCATAGGCGCCGCGGTCTCGCGCGATTTCGTACCAGCGGTCGATCTCGGCGGAGCTTACGCCCTGGTTCAGACCGCGCTTGAGCTGCCAGCTCTCGTCGAGAAGCGCTCCGAACCCGGGTAGGTCACCGGCGAGGAGCGCCGCTTTCATCGACGCTGCGAGCTCCTTAATGCGATGCAGGCGACGCGTAACCTCACGGTCGATACCTGTCGCCGCGGACTGGGCGCTGAGCACGGTGGCGGAATCTCGCGTCTTGCGCGTCGAGACCAGGATGAGATGGTCCTGGAGCATGCGCCGCGCCGCGGGCCGCAGGGGCAAGGGCGTGACGGTGACGCCGTCGGAGGAAAACGTCAGGGTATTGAGGCCACCCAGAGCTGAGGCGTACTGGTCCTGGCGCCCGATAGGTCGGCCCAGGAGATCGATCTCGATCGCGCAAGCGATCTCGGCAGCCATCCGCGGTGTCACCGGCAGCGAGACATGGCCGGCAAGAGCCCAAACCAGGGCGACCGTCATCGCACTCGAGGAGCCCAGGCCGCTCCCCGGCGGCACATCCGCCCGCGTCGAGATGTGGACGCCGGAGGGGAGGAGATCGCGCTCGGCGAACCAGGAGAGGACCGCGCGTGGCAGTGACAGCGGCTCCCGGATCTCGACCCGTTGCCGAGACCGCACAGTGACGGTCAGGTCGTAGTCAAGGGATTGGATGACAACCCCGCTGCCCGCGTGTGGCGTGATCGAGACGTGGCACCCCGGCGTGATCGCCGCGCTGACGACCATCCCCCCGAACCGCTCATAGTAGGCCGGAAGATCGGTGCCACCGCCGCCGAAGCTGATGCGCAAGGGGGAGCGAGCGGTGATCATGGCCAACTCGTTTCTGAGAGGGGCGTGATCAACATCTCCTGTACGGCCGAGCCGCGGGGGAGTGATACCGCGTAGGCGATGGCATCGGCGACGTTCGCGGGGTCCTGGAGATTGCGTTGATCGGGGAGCGGGATGCCTTGTTCCGGGAAGCTATCGAACCAATGCGTATTCATCCCCCCGGGAATGATCGTCGTGACCCGGATACCATCCGCGCGTCCTTCCACCCCGAGCCCCCGGCTGAACCCCAGAAGACCCCATTTCGACGCGTGGTAGGCGGAGGCGTTGCCCCAGGCTCGCAAAGCGGCGGTCGAGGCAACATTGACGATGTCCCCACCGCCGAGCTGCTTCATGATCGGAAAGACCGCCCTGGCGACCAGAAATGGCCCGCGCAGATTGACGCCGATCACGCGATCCCATTGCGCGACGGTCATCTCGTCGACCCCCAGGACGTAGTCGACGCCGGCGCAATTGACGGCCACGTCGATGCGGTCCCACGTCTGGAGGGTTCGCTCGATGGCCGATTGAACGGCGCGTTCATCGCTGACGTCACAGCCAATGCCAATCGCGCTGGACCCTGACGCCTCGATCGCCGCCGAGGTCCTCCCTGCCCGTTCCTCGTCGAGATCGATGCAGGCGATGCAGGCTCCAGCACCTGCCAGTCGGCGCGCGGTCGCCTCACCCAGGCCGCTGCCGGCGCCGGTGACGAAGGCGACTTTGGACGCGAGTTGCGGTTCGGTCACGCGGATACTCCTTGGGGTTGCGGCATCTCGGCGACTACAGCAGGCACCCCGGATTGGCGACTCTGCGGCGGGGGTGTGGCGTCCTGGGCAAGCAACTCGTCATAGAGCGCGGCCGTGCGTGCCGCGACCTGCTGCCAGGTGAACGAACAAAGAACCCTGGCCCGCCCAGCTTGACCCATGCCCAGACGCCGTTCCGGATTGCGGAGCACGTCGTCGAGCCGGAAGGAGAGCGCCTCGGGATCACGGGGCGGCACGAGATACCCCGTCTCGCCATCGACAATGGTGAAGGCGATGCCGCCAACGCGTGATCCGATCACGGGCACACCGCAGGCCATCGCCTCCAGGGGAGTGAGGCCGAACGGCTCATACCAGGGTGTCGTAACGGCCACGTCGGCGGCGGCGTACCAGAGATGGAGCTCGTCCGGCTGCCTGTGGCCGACGAACCGCACCTGGTCCAGCACGTCGAGCTCGGCCGCCAGCGAACGCAGCACGCCGATCTCCGGTGTTGCCACCGCATCAGGCTGCTCCGTCTCTCCCCCGACGATAATGAGCGCAGGCACCGTGGCGGCCCCTGAGGCGATCCGTCGCGCTTTGAGCCACGCCAGCGCGTGGATGATGTTGCGCACGTCCTTGCGGGGCACGAGGCGCCCGACATACACGATGATCTCCGCGGCCGGGTCGAGTCCGAGCGCTCGCCGCGCAACCTGCTTGTCAACCGGCCGGAAGCGATCGATATCGACCGCCGAAGGGATCAGGGTGATTTGGTCGGCGCGAGCGCCATAGTCGGTCAGAAGCTCGTCACGTTCGGCGGGGCATTGCGCGATCAGGCGATCGACGCTCCGCACGACTCCCTTTTCGACATCGATCCTTCCCGCTGGGCTCGTATCCGCCGCACCTTGCTCGCGCTGCTTGGTGACACCGGTGGCATGGAAGATGTGCACCGCGGGAACGCGCCAGCGAGATCGCAGCTCAGCCGCGACCCAGCCAGACATCCAGAAATTGCCGTGGATGAGGTCATACTGAGTGCCTTCACGGTCGGCGAAGTGGGTGATCGCGTCCCGGAACGCTGGCATGTAGGGCCAGAGCGCGTCCTTCAGTAGGGGAGCGCCTGCTCCCACGGGTATCTCGATCACACGCACGCCGTCCGCCCAGGCGACAACCTCTGGATGCGCCAGATCGCCGCGCACCGTGAAGACGTCGGTGTCGTATCCAAGAGCGCCGAGCCCGCGGCTCACCGCATCGACGTACACATTCTGCCCGCCCGCGTCGACCCCGCCGAGCACGGCGACCGGGCTGGCGTGCTCGCTGATCATGGCCACCCGCCGGGTCATCGCCGCAGCTCCGCCGTCGCTGGAGCGGTCCCAGTTTCCAGTGCAATGGCCTCGTGGAGGGCGTCATCCCAGTCCGCGCGGAATCGATCCATCCCAAACCGCGCGCGAGCGGTTTCGCGTGCGCCTTCACCGAGTCTCCGGGCGAGGTCGGGATCGGCGATGAGCGCTTTCATGCGGTCGACGAGCACTTCCGGATCAGTGGAGACGTAGCCATTGACACCATCCTGGATCACCTCCGGGAGAGCGGTGGTGCCGAGGGCGACAACCGGCATCCCGATCGACATCGCCTCGACGACGGCCAGGGGCAGGCTGGTGTAGCGCATCGGACTGAACAGGAATCGATAGCGAGCCGTGAGCCGGTGCAGGTCTCGATACGGGACGTCCCCCAGCCCACCGAACGCCTCGGTGCCCATCCCGACGGCATCGAGCGGTACCCGGCTCCGGGTCTGAAGAAAGATGTCGTACCCGGCGATACGGGGCCGGCCCTGCATGCCGTTGACCACGCTGATGCCCCGAGGGCTCGTTCCGTCGTAGGTAATGCTGGGGTCCAGCGCGACGCTGTGCTCGATCACACGGGTCGGGCGGTGACCGTTATCCCACATCAACCGATTGAACGGCGTCACATGGACGAGAAGTCCCGGCTCGTCGGCGAAGGGGTGCCGCGTATTGACGGCATCCGGGCGTGGGACGTTGTGCTCGAGATAGATGGTGGGGAGGCGCCGCTGCTCTGGCCTGAGCAGCTCCGGCACGTCCTCGCGAAGGTTCTTCGGAGTTTGCAGGACAACGACGTCGAGATCGAGATCGCGGACCCGTTCGGCCGGCACCTCGTGAAGGGTGTCCGGAAGATCGAACGTCGCGCCGCGTCCGCCATATCCCTCCGGACGCCCCGCCTTGACCGGCAGAAACCAGTCGTGATCGACGCGCGCGAGCGCGTTGAGGTAGCTACCGTGGATGTGCCAGATCAGCACTTTCAACCGGCCCACGCGATGTGCTCCTGATCCGAGAATTGGTTCCGGAAGCCCTCTCGTGTCTGAAGGACGGGCAGGCACGCGGCGAGGACATCATCGACGGCGAGTGCCTGCAGCGCGGCCGCACGGTCGTCCGGTGCGCCGGGGAGGGATGCCGCGTCGATCACCCGATGCCGGCGCCGATCAAGGGGCGCCCAGCGCTCGGGGCGGGTCGGTCCGAAGAGGACGACACTTGGCGTTTCCGTCGCGGCGGCAATGTGCGAGGCGCCGGTGTCGTTGGTCACCAGGAGATCGACGGCTGAGATGACCGCGGCGAACTCGCCGAGATTGGTCATTCCAGCAAGATCGATTGCGGGAGCGTCCATCAGGCGTTGCACCGTCGTCGTTAACGATCGCTCCTGCTCCGATCCGGTCAGGACGATCCGTGCCTGGAACCCTTCCGCGAGCGTGTCACCCAGCTTTGCGAACGACTCCGCTGGCCAGCGCCGGCTGGGATCGGATGCGCCGGCATGGAGTCCGATCAATGGGCGTTCATCTCGCGGTCCAATCAGGGCTGCCGCTCTACCGCGATCGGCGGGTGTCAACGGAAACTCGGTCTGCAGACCCGCGGGTACGGCGCCAATAGCTTCCGCGAGCCGGAGCCACCGCAGTGGCTCCGGCTCATTCTCGACCCAGTCCAACACCGTCGTCAGTCGCTCATCTCCCGCGGGCCCGAAGCCAGCGGACTGCGTTGCCCCGAGTGCCGCCACAAACCCATTGCTCACCTCGCCTGAACCATGCATCTGGATGGCCAGAGCGAACGATGGCCAGAGCGCAACGATCTCCATCGCCGCGTCGGGCGACTCGGCGATCCCGGGGAAGCCGGGGAAGGGCATGAAGCGATCGACTGATGGCAGCCGGGCGAGGAAATCCTCGGCCCAGGGCCGGCCGATGAACGTTATCTCGGCGTCCGGAAAGCGAGCGCGGATCGCCCGCAAGGCGGGCGTCGTGCAGAGCAGATCGCCCAGATTGAGCGCCTGAAAGACCGAGATTCGGGCGGGATTCTCGGAAATTTGGGTGGTGACATGGTGGTGGCTTGAGTTCGTCATGCCATCACCATCCGGGGTTCGCCGGTGGTCGCCGGTGCGAGAGGGACCAGCGCCGCTACCGCCGCAACGACGTCTTCCGGGTCGATGTCGAGGCAGGGAAGACCAATCGGGCAAGTGAAGCGGTAGCACGGCGCGCAGGCCATGGCTCGTTGCAGGACACGCGATGGCGCGAAGCGTGGTCCCCACTGCGAGATCAGTTCCGTACCCGAGTAGAGCGCGACGAGCGGCGTGCAGGTCGCATCGGCCAGATGCAGCGGCAGCGTGTTGTTGCAGACAACCACTGAGGCGCGGTCCACGAGTGCCGCGAATTCCTGGATCGACAGGTCGGCAAAGACCGGGATGGCCTCGGTGCCAGCGGCTACGATCTCGAGTATCTCCCGTTCCCGCTCGGAGCCGGTGATCACCAGTCGACACCCCTGGTTCTGCAATAGCTCAGCAACGCGGCTGAATCGCTCCGCCGGATAGCGGCGGGCCTCGGCGCTGGCGCCGGGATGGAGCAGGACCAGAGGCTGGTTCGGGGTTATCCCCTGATCCCACAGGCGGCGTGTGACCTCCTCGCGGTTGGTCTCTGGAATGGCAATCTCCAGGGCGGGATCGACGGTGGTGAAGCCAAGAGCCTGGACGAGACGCAGGTTGCGATCGACCTGGTGGGTTGCGTCGGGCGTGCCTCGCAGCTCCGTGGACAACGTCCCTCCAGCAAACTCCTTCGATTCCCCGGCGCGAAGGGGGATGCCGGCCAGGTAACAGGCGTACGCCGCGACGTGCGGCGTCTGGCTGAACGAGCTGAAGATCAGCGCACCATCGAACGAGTGGTCCGCCAGCAAGCGGATCAGCTCGTACTCCCGTGCCGGGTCGAAGGAAAGCTGCCCCAGGTCTTGCCAGATCGCCCTCCAGACGAGCACGGAATCGACCCATGGCAGGAGCGATGCGGCCTTGGCTCCCGCCGGAGAGGCGAGCAGGGTGATCCGGCAGTCGGGACTGCTGACCTTGATCGCCCGCAACGCGGGGCCCAGCATCACCACGTCGCCAGCGTTGTCGAGCCGCACCGCAAGCAGGTTCCGGGCGGCGAGCCACGGTTTCATCTCGCTCATGGCCGCTGCCCGGTCAGTATCGGCTCGCGCGCCGCGAGGTCGTCGGCGGCCACATTACGGTCCGTCTCAGCCAGGAGCTCTGCCGCGGCCTGAACGACATCGCGCGGGTGCACTTCCCGCAGGCAGGCGTGCGTCGTTGGGCAGACGCGGCTGTAGCAGAGCCGGCACGGCACCTCATGCCAGAGCATGCGGTGGGGCACTCTCCAGGGCCCCCACTGCTCCGGCGGATTGGTCAGGGCAAAGAGGGCAACCACGGGGGTGCCGAGGGCGGCCGACATGTGCATGGGACCGGTGTTATTCGTGACCACGAGGTCGGCTGCTTCGATCAGCGCACAGAAGGCGGGGAACGCGAGGGAGCCGGCCGCGGTCACGACGTTGGCGCGAGTCCACGGATCGACATGGGCCAGGATCGTGTCGACCAGCGGCCGTTCGTCGTCCGCGCCGGTGACCACCACCCGCGCCTCCAGATCCCGCACGAGGGTGTCGATGACGTCGACATACATCTCCCAGGGATAGGTGCGGGCCGGCATGCTGCATCCAGGATGGACGACGATCAGCGGCCGCGCGCAGGTGACAAACCTGTTGATCTCCTCGCGGGCACTGTCCGGGACCTTCAGGACGAGCCGGTCATCGCTCGCCTGTATGCCAACCGCAGCGACGAGATCGAGCCCCCGCTCCACCTCATGCATCATCCGCTCTGGGTGGCGGTGCCGTGTCGTGAGCAGTGAGCCTGGGCCATCGATCGAGGCTGCCAGGCGCAGCGGAATACCCGCGAGGTAGCACATGTAGGCTGCGGGCAATGGGCTCTGCCGAAACGAGGTGAAAATTACCGCCGCGTCGTAGCTCCCCTCGCTGAGCCGGGCTATCGCTCGTGATTCGCGTGCGGGGTCGAGGGGGAGCCGGTTCCAAGGGTCCATCCAGGGTGCACTATGGACGATGACCTCGTCGACGTCCGGATTCAGCCGCCCGGCTTGCGCCCCAATCGGGCTCGCCAACAATGTGACGGAGGCTTCCGGCAACGACTCCCGGATCGCGTGAATGGCCGGGGTCGTGACCAGGACATCGCCGAGGTTATCGAGACGGACGGCCAGCACCCGCCGGGCTTCTTGCCACCCCGCATGCACCTGTACGTCCATCGCATTCATTGCGAATGGCCCGCATGATCACCCAGCGCCGTCGCACTGGCGGTGGCCACGATGCGGTCGATCAGCGCCGTCGTGCTTCGTCCTTCGACAAGTGACAGAATCTCGACCTCGGCGCCAACCTCATGAACGGCCCCGATCTCGGGCAGGCGCTCGGCCAGATAATCGCCGCCTTTGACATGGACGTGCGGCCGGATCGCCCTGATCAGCTCCGCTGGCGTGTCCTCATCGAATAGGACCGCGTAATCGACGACGTCCAACGCGCTGACGAGCGCCAGTCGATCCGATTCCCGATTGACGGGACGGGTCGGGCCCTTGAGCCTCCTGGTGCTGGCGTCCGTGTTGAGACCGACCACCAGGACATCGCCGAGAGCACGGGCGCGGCGCAGGAGCTGCACATGACCGGCATGAAGGATGTCGAACACGCCGTTGGTGAAGACAATGCGCTTGCCGAGAAAGCGCTCAGCTTCGAGCCGGGCGACAACGTCCTTGAGCGAAAGGATGTCCGAGTTGTCATCCAGGCTGACCCGACGCAGAAGATCCTGATATGACACCACCGAGGTCCGGCTGCGGGTGATGGCGATCGACGCTGAGTCGATCCCGACCCGAACGGCCTGCGCCGCGGACGCTCCGGTCGCCAGCGCCAGGGCCGCGGCCGCGGTAAAGGTATCGCCGGCTCCGACGTCACCAGCCCGCTCTACCGGGTGACATGGAAGGTGGGTCTGCTCGCCGGACGGTCCGGTGAGCAGGACGCCCTGGTCCGCCATGGTGATCGCGATGTGATCGGCACGCA
>JAHWJF010000442.1:0-1328 GCA_019348515.1 Chloroflexota bacterium
CGAAGGTGCGGCAGCGGGGACACGTGGCGCCGCAGTCGGTGTTGGTCTCGCTCCCGTTCCGAATCCCGTCCCTGCATCTTGCGGGAGCCGCCGTTTGTGGCGGCCCGGGTGGTGGAGGCAGCGCGGCCTCAAGCGGCGCGGGGGGTGGAGGCACAACGCTGGTAGGGAACCCACGTCCCTTCTTCTTACGCCGCTTGCCCTTGGCCTTCTTGCCCCACACCCCTGGCTCGCAGGTCCCGGTTGACCTGGGTCCAGCTCTCGTGCTTGTCCGTCTGCGTGTGTTTGTCCCTCTTCTTCTGCTTGGAGGTGGCGCGCGTGTCGTCGACGGTCCCCGGACCGAGGAAGGCCATCAGCGCGCCCGTGCCGATGCCCGATCGGGTAGGTGAGACGGCCGGCTCAGGTGGAGATGCGGTCCCTCCTGGCTCCTGAGATGTTCAACACCTTCACCATTCTCAACCCCTTCAATCCCATTCAGCACCCCATCCCGGAACGTCGTCAACAGCTTGATGCGGCACCGGCTTTTTTAACGCACTCGTCGACGCTGGATGCCGGAATTGCTACCCAGTCGGCAGTCGTCGCGCAGTCGGGTGAACGGTTGATCCGTGCCCACCGAGCCGGCCGCGGGCCGGTACTGACTCCTCCGCCGGAACCCCACGGGACTGACTATGGAATGGGACGAACGTACTTTTTATGGCCGGCCCCGCAATCTCGCTTTTGGCGATACACTACCGCCGCCCTAGGGGTGACTCGACGTGGCACATGTGCATTGGAGCGGGGAGTGCTATGGACGGCGCCAGGTTCGATCGACTGACTCGCGCGCTCTTGACGCCGTCCAGCCGCCGCGCGCAGTTTGTCGCGCTTGGCGTGATTGTCGCTGGCGTCGTCGGTCAACGGGCCGCCACCGGCAGGCAGCTCGGACCAGCGACCTGCGGCAGTCAGGGTGACGTTTGCACGCTGCTACTAGGCTGTTGCAGCGGATTGACCTGCGTCACCTCAGGTACCAATACCAGCTATGGCATCTGCGTCCCTGGATCGGGTGGCATGATGCCCGCCTCGTCCTCCCTGATCTCCCCCCACAGCGAAACCCTCGATGAGGAGGTCGTCGGCCTCGCGGCATCCGTCGCCGCCACCGAGACCGCTGCGTCCGGTACCGACCTCGAGGCCGAACGGGACGCCCGCATCGCCGAACTCAGGGCCCGCAAGGACGAAAAGCGCACAAAGCGGAGGTCACGACTCGACACCAAGCGGGCCACCGTTCGGGCGCGTAACGATGAGCAACAGAACCGGCGAAGCGAGGCCGAGAAGACTCCAACCCCGACTCGGACTCC
>JAHWJF010000442.1:1428-3430 GCA_019348515.1 Chloroflexota bacterium
GAACCGCAGCACGAGAGACGTTGGTGTCGATCTACTGACCTCCCTCCTGGTCACACCTGGAGGTGACGAGCCGTTTAAAGGGGTGGGAACCGTGACTGCCGGAACTACCCTTCAGATCTTTTTCGGTACAGATCCATCCGGGGAGTCGCCTTACTCCAATGAGCTGATCTTTAATGACTCCTCGCAAGAAGGCGTACGCATCACCTTCAACACGGGCGCTGTTCTCACCACCTGCTGCGATGGGACGACATCGTGTCTCGGACAAGGAGCGCAGGTAGCCGGACCGGGAACGGAGAGTACTCGAGTGCGAACGCCATCCAATCGCAATCAGGATCGCGACAAGCGCAAGTCAAAGAAGAGACGATAGAGGCGGGTTGGTTTAGAGCGTGGGCGCCTATGTTGTTCGCCGCGGTCTGCGCACGGCCATTGTCCTGGTCGTGGCGTCGGTCGCCGTCTTCTACGGCCTTCGTCTCGCTCCAGGGGACCCGACAGGCGGGGTGCTCAGCCCGACTGCGCTGGAGGAAGTGCGCGCCGAATATCGCGAGCGTCTCGGCCTCAATGAGCCGATCCTGGTCCAATACGGCGTGTACTTGAAAAATCTCGCCCGCGGAGACCTGGGGACGTCTCTCATCACCGGCAAGTCGATCGGTGAGCTGCTCGGGTTCTATGGCCGCAACAGCCTGGTGCTCGGTCTCGCCGCGACCATCCTTATCTATGCCATCGGTCTGCCATTGGGCGCGCTGGCCGCCGCCCGGCGCAACACCATTGTCGATCAGGCAATCACGGGAATAAGCATCGCCGGAATGGGGATGCCCAACTTCTGGCTGGCGCTCCTGCTCATCTTCCTCTTTGCCTCGAAATTGCATTGGCTCCCGTCGGGGGGCTGTTGCGATTCCAAGCAGCTCGTTCTTCCCGCGGTCGTCCTCGCGGCGGAGGGCGCGGCGGTGACCATCCGTATGACCCGCTCTTCGATGTTGGAACAGCTGAGCCAGGACTACGTTCGTACCCACCGCGCCAAGGGGCTTTCCGAAATCGCCGTGGTCTACGGTCGGGTCTTCCGTAACGCGCTCAACCCGGTGATCTCGCTCGCGGGTCTGCGGCTCGGTTGGCTCGTTGGCTATGCGCTCATCGTCGAGACGATCTTTCAATGGCCGGGGATCGGCTACCTCCTCGTCGATGCCATCCTCCGCCGTGATTACCCGGTGGCCCAGTTCTTTTCGCTCGTCTTGGTGACCGTCGTGGTCATCGCCAACTTGCTGGCGGACGTTGCTTATGGAATCGCCGATCCCCGAATCAGGCATGCCTGAACAATTCCTCTGTTTACGAGCCGTCGACGACGGGTGGGAACGTCCCGTGTTCTGTTCAGCCTCTATCGACTCGGCAATGGCGGGAAATCACAGGGATCGCCGGTTCTCGGTTCACCGATTCGTCGGCGTGGTCGTGGCACAGTGGCGATAGCCGCCCCTGATAGCCCCCCGCTTCCGGGATCGCTGTCGCCGAGGCAGATGCGCGGGACGAGCCCAGTCCTGCTGGCCTGGCGCCGCCTGTCTCGGAACCCCCTGGCGCTGTTGGGATCGATCGTCGCCATCGCCTATATCCTGCTGGGTCTGTTCGGCCCGTTGTTTGCCCCGTACGACTACGCCAAGCAGAACCTGCTGCAGGCAAACCTGCCTCCTTTCACCGAAGGGCACCTGCTCGGGACCGATCAGGTCGGGCGCGATCTCTACTCCCGCCTCGTTACCGGCATCCGCATCTCGCTCATCGTGGGCTTTGGCGTTACCGCGATCTCGATGATCGTCGGCACCGCGGCCGGAGCTATCGCCGGGTACCGCCGCGGCTGGGTCGACAGTCTCATCAGCGGCATCGTAGAGTTCAACTTTGGGTTACCCCTCATCTTATTTGCGGTCATATTAGCCGGAAAGCTCGTTCCGGGGTTGTCCGCTTCCATTCTTGGCGTCGGCTTTGTCATTTGTGGGGGATTCGCCCGGCTCATCCAGGGGGA